>DATADF010000025.1:0-2418 GCA_036258695.1 Actinomycetota bacterium | reverse complement strand
CCCGGAGTTGGTCGGTGCGATCGTCTCGCGCGGAGGGCGTCCCGACCTCGCGGGGCAGGCCCTAACCCGGGTGCTCGGCGGCCGCGACGAGCGCGGCCCCGGCGCCGGTGCTGGCGCCGAAGTATCCGGTCGGCAGCGACCCCGTCTCGGGATGCTCCATCAACCAATGCGTGGCTGCGACGAGTCGTTCGGCGAGCAATTCGATATCGAAACGCAGGTGGCCGGTCGCCGCCTCGGCTCGCTCCTCGTCCTCGGTCAAGAGATCCATGAGCAGTGTCGCGAGGTCCGCGCTTTGCAGCTGCTCGGCCACGAAGCGATTGCGCGGGCTGTGTCTGCTGCTGCCGCTCCCGTGCGCGAACAGAACTACGCCCTTGGCATCCTGAGAAAGGGTTAGATCGCCTCGCAGTTCCACCTCGCCGGCGCGCACCAGCGCGTCGATCGTGCGGGGCACTCCTTAGAAGACGACGTCTGCGGTGTAGCCGAGGATCAGGAGAAGACCCGTGATGAAGTGCAGACCGATGTTCTTCCCCATGGGCCCCATCAAGGCGTAGGGGTTGTCGTAATGAGGCTCGAGGTCCCTGTACACCTGGAGCGCCATCGGGATGGTGGCCAGCGCGATCAAGGTCCAAATCGGCATGAGTCCGGTCGCCGCTCCAATGGCGATCAGTGCGAAAGTCAGACCCACGGACAGCGCATACCCGCGGATCACGGCCTCCTTCGACAGGCGGACGATAAGAGTGCGCTTGCCCGTCCGGGCATCGGCCGGCCGGTCGGGAATCGAGTTCACGTAGAGGACCAACATGATCAGCAGCGCGACCGGCAGCGACGCGTAAAAGGCCTCGAACGACCACCTCTGCGCTACTACGTAGTACGCCCCGAGCACCATGATCGGCCCGAATCCGAGAGCCACGCAGATCTCTCCGACTCCACGGTGGACTAGACGGAGCGGTCCTGCCGAATAGAAGATCGAAAGGAAAACGCCGGCAACGCCGAGCCACAGGATCTCCACGCCGCGCGTCGCCGCTAGGTACAAGCCGATCGCGATCCCCGCGGCATAGAGGCCGATCGCGGCGCGCTTCATGGCTTGGAGCGACACGAGCCCGTACTGGATCATTCGCGAGCCACCGCTGAACATCGTTGGATTGACGTTGGCCTCATCGGCGCCGCTGGTCGCATCGGCCACGTCGTTCGTCACGTTCAGCGCCAGATGAATGGCGCACGCGCCCAGCAGGGCCAGCATCGTGAGCCACCATGAGGAGAAGCCGTGGGAGCGAGCAACCAGTGCGCCGAGCATGACCGGAACGATCGTTGCGGTCAGGAACGGAACACGCGTGGCCAGGAAGATGAGCCACCCCACCGCAAGCTTCGCCTTGACCTCTTCGCCGCGTTCACGGCTCAGCTTGCGCATGTATTCGTGAGCCACCGGGACGCTTCGCTCGCAGAGCTCGAAGAAACTCATCTTCTCTTCGTCCCAACCGTGGCTGCGCTCCGGGGTCACGATCAACTCGCCGTTCGCGCTACGCACGCGTCCCCAGACGGTGACGTAACGGCGTTGGTCGTACCCGACGCCCGGTTGCGGGCGGATGTGGCTGAAGGTGACGTTGACCTCGGCCCCCTTGCGCGGGAGACCCGGTACCGACGGTCTGGCCAATTTGATCGTGCCGGCCTTCGAGTCGACGGTGAAGTCGGCCGCGACGTTCAGCGGGTAGCCGCGCTCGTCGATGAACGCCAGTACCGCATGATTGAACCGCTGGACCTCGTTGAGAAGCTGCCCCTCGGGAACCGTGGAATGGGCCATCAGGCGGCTACCTCAAGCTCGAAGATCTCCGGTTTCTTTCCGGTCTCACCCCCGGGCCACAGAAAAACGCGGCGCGGAGTTATTTCGATCACTGCGCGCTCCCAGAAAAGCGGCATCGCGAACCGTTGTTTGATCAACTTCGCGACGAGAGGTTCCTTTTCTATCCACAGCGGAAGGACCGTTTTCTCCCACCCGGAGTGGAGGTCCTGATCCACGACCACCGCATCTCCCTGGATCGTGGCTCGCCGAAACGGCTCGACCTGAGCCGCTATCGGGTCGGTGATCGTTAACGAGACGCGCGGGTTGCGAT
Organism: Actinomycetota bacterium; assembly: GCA_036258695.1. Classification (GTDB taxonomy): domain Bacteria; phylum Actinomycetota; class CADDZG01; order CADDZG01; family WHSQ01; genus DATADF01. The sequence continues at coordinate 310 of DATADF010000025.1, read as the reverse complement.
TGATGTGCTCCAACTTCTTCGAGAACAGGACGCTGGAGTGCAGATAGACCTTGGTGCCGTCGTAGAGAGGGATCAAGGGATACGTCGTGGGCCGTCCCTTCGAATCGAGGACGGTGAGCTCGCTGACGAGGGCCGCGTTGATGAGCTCTTCAACTTCCGGCGGAAGGATTCCCATGGCGCGACCCTACCGCCCACTTTGCAATGGGCCGTGAGACGCGGTGTGGATCCAACTCGCTGCAGCACGGCGAGATTGTGATTCACTAGCTCACGTGAGTACGGCGGAGGATCCGACGGTGCAAGCCGAGCGCCC
>DATADF010000024.1:0-11052 GCA_036258695.1 Actinomycetota bacterium | reverse complement strand
GTGGTCCCCAAGGGCTCGGTCGCTTTGGATGGCGTCTCCCTCACGGTCGTGGATGTCGGCAGCGTGACGTTTCACGTCGCGCTCATTCCACACACGATCGCAGAGACGAACCTCGGCCGACTCGAAGTCGGATCGGAAGTGAACATCGAAGTCGACCTCGTCGCTAAGTATGTGGCCGCGCTTCTCCCCGCCGCGGATGGTCAAGAGCCGGCGGGTGTTGAACGGACGCGCGGCTGGCTGAAGAGAAGGAGATGACCAATGCCGCTTGCTTCGGTTGAGGAAGCGATAGAAGACATTCGCGCCGGACGAATGGTGGTCGTCGTCGACGACGAGGATCGCGAGAACGAAGGAGATCTGATCTTCGCCGCCGAGAAGGTCACTACCGAGCACATCAACTTCATGGTGCGAAACTGCTCCGGAATCATCTGCGTTCCGATGGTCGCGGAACGGCTCGCCGAGCTACATCTGCCGTTGATGGCTCCCGAGACGTCGGACTCTATGGGAACCGCCTTCACGGTCAGCGTCGATGCCCGCTCCGGCGTCACGACGGGCATCTCTGCCGCGGACAGGGCGGCCACTATTCGTGCGCTCGTGGATGCGGACACGAAGCCTCAGGACTTGGCCCGGCCCGGCCACATCTTTCCCTTGCGTTACGTCGACGGCGGTGTGCTTCGACGCGCCGGGCACACCGAGGCATCCGTCGACCTCGCCCGGCTCGCCGGTCTCTATCCGGCCGGGGTGCTCTGCGAGGTCGTAAACGACGACGGAACGATGGCCCGAATGCCCGACCTCGAACGCTTTGCCGAGCAGCACGAACTGAAGATCATCTCGATAGCCGACCTCATCGCCTTCCGTCGGCGGAGCGAGAAGCTCGTCCGTCGGCTCACCGAAGCTCGCATCCCCACTGCCTTCGGCGGCTTCAGCGCGATCGCATTCGAGTCCTTCGACGGCCGCACTCACGTCGCCTTGGTCAAGGGCGAGCCCGCCGGGCATCCCAACGTGCTGGTGAGGGTCCATTCGGAGTGTTTCACCGGTGATGTCCTCGGAAGCGTCCGCTGTGACTGCGGGCTGCAACTGCGCGAGGCGATGCAGAAGATCGAGGAAGAAGGTGAAGGCGTCGTCGTCTACATCCGCGGGCACGAGGGCCGCGGAATCGGCCTGCGGCACAAGCTGGAGGCGTATGCATTGCAGGACGGTGGCCTGGACACGGTCGAGGCGAACGTCGAGCTCGGCCTGTCGGTCGATTCACGGGACTACGGCGTAGGCGCTCAGATACTCGCGGACCTCGGGATCTCGACAATGCGCCTGCTCACGAACAACCCGACGAAGAGAGCGGGCCTGGAGGGCTACGGACTGCAGATCGTGGAGCGCGTTCCACTGCAGACCGCTCCCACCTCGGAGAACCTTCGCTACCTGCAGACGAAGCGGGAGAAGCTCGGCCATCTGCTCGACGTGCTGGCGGAGACGCTGGAGGAGGAAGAGGGCGAGGCGCGATGAGCCGCGACGTTCCCGGACCTCCCGTGACGGAGTCCGGTCTCGAAGACAGGGCCGCGCGTGAGTACCGGGGATCCGGAGGTCGTCACTTGCGCGTGGCGATCGTCGTCAGTCGCTTCAACGAGGCGATCGGTCGGCGCCTGCTCGACGGCGCTTTGGAGTGCCTGACACGGCATGGACTGTCGAGAGAGGACCTCGCGGTCGTGTGGGTGCCCGGTGCCTTCGAGCTTCCCGCCGCGGCTTTGCGGGTGGCCGGCTCGCAAGAGTTCGACGCCGTCGTGTGTGTCGGGGCGGTCATTCGGGGAGAGACCCCGCACTTCGAATTCATCTCCGCGGAAGCTGCTCGTGGAATCGGCGAAGCCTCTCGTATGACCGGTATACCGATCACGTTCGGCGTCCTGACGACGGATTCGGTGGAACAGGCCGAGGCGCGCGCCGGCGGCGCGTTGGGGAACAAGGGTTTCGAAGCCGCGCTCGCCGCGCTCGAAATGGCCGACCTGTTTACACAGCTTCCCAAACCAACGAGTTGATTTGGCGGCGAGGCTCGTGAGGTCTCTTCGGCTACCCCGCTCGCTGCGCTCGCTCGGGTGAGAAGGCCTCCGCTAGGGGCGTTGGCCTTCTTCGCCTTAATGGTGCCTCAGAGACACTCCCGACCTCGCCGGGAAGTTGGGACAATCACGTCATGTTGAAGCTCGTATTGCCTAAGGGATCGCTCGAAGCGGCGACCCTCGAGCTGTTCGAAGCTGCGGACCTCAAGGTCTACCGCGGGTCCGACCGCGAGTACCGGGGGTCGATCCGCGATCCTCGGATCGAGTCCGTCGCAATCCTTCGTCCTCAAGAGATTCCCACCTACGTCGAGGACGGCTTCTTCGATCTCGGCGTGACCGGCGAGGATTGGATCGCGGAGACGGGAGCGGAGGTCGTGAAGGTCACCTCACTCGACTATTCCAAGCAAACGGACCGCCCCGTCCGCATCGTGCTGGCCGTGCCGACCGGTTCGAACATCGCCAGCCCCGAGGAGATCAAGCCGGACTCGCGCATCTCTACTGAGTTCCCGAATCTCACCCGCGAGTATTTCGAGAAGCTGGGCATCCCCGTGCGAATCTTCCTGTCCTATGGCGCAACCGAGGCCAAGGTGCCCGAGATCGTGGACGCGATAGTGGACTTGACCGAGACGGGCTCCACCCTGAGGCGCCACGGAATGGAGATCCTGGATGTCCTGCTGGAGTCGAGAACGCAGTTGATCGCAAACCCTGCCGCCTACGAGGACCCGGCAAAGATCCAGGCAATCGAGGAACTCACGATCCTGTTGCGCGGGGCGATCGATGCGCGCGGCCGCGTACTTGTGAAGCTCAACGTCCGCGAGAAGGATCTAGCGCGAGTCATCGAGTTGTTGCCGGCCATGCGCGCACCGACCGTATCGGCGCTTGCTGAGAGCGGCTTCTTTGCCGTCGAGACCATCGTGTCGAAGACCGAGGTAAATCTTCTGATCCCGAAGCTGAAGGGAGCCGGCGCGGAGGACATCGTCGAGCTTCCCGTCACCAAGATCGTGCACTGACGATTCGCATCCCAAGATCGTCCGCCGTCCCTTTTGTCTCGAACATGTAAACCCTTTGTCGCGGCACTTCCCTGTGCTAACTTTCCTGCCGCATGTTCACGGAGGTGGTCATGGGCGAACGTTCCCAGCCTCCGGGCAGGAAAGGAAGTGGGTAGTGGCAGAAGGCACCGTGAAGTGGTTCAGCAACGAGAAGGGCTACGGCTTCATTTCGCAATCAGACGGGGAGGACGTATTCGTACATTTCTCGGCGATCCAGACTGAGGGTTACAAGTCCTTGCAGGAGGGCCAAGCGGTCGAGTTCGAAGTCACCGACGGTCCCAAGGGCAAGCAGGCGTCGAACGTCCGCCCGCTCTAACTAATCGAAAAACCAAAGGCGGCCCCTTCGGGGGCCGCTTTCTTATTTCCCGGCCGTCACCACTCTGGTTTCTCATGGCTCGCCCATCCAATTTGTTTCTTAGTACGTCAGCTTCGAATAGCGAAGCTCCTGCACGAGGGAAGGGCGGAGGCCGGGGTCGGGGCTCGAGCAGTTAGGACGTCGGCCCGGAAGGAGGTGGGGGAGCGGCGCGTTGTGCGTAGGCCAGCTGCAGCTGCGCCAGCGTCTGACGAAGTACGGGTTCCGCGGAGCCCAGGCGGGAACCGACACCGTTCATGAGCGCCGCGAGGCCGTCTATGGCTAGTTGCGCGTCGGCGGTCTGCCCGAGCTCCAGCTTGGTGCCCGCCACGTTCGCCAGGCTCACGGCCGCCTGAGCCACCCATTCCACGCTGGGGATCTGCGCGATCTCCTGCGCGATCCGCATAGCCTCGGCCTCCTGCTCGGGTGTCCAAACATCCGTCCGACCTCCCCGCTGAGGAGACTCGGGCGCTTCCGCCGCGGTCTCAGGCGCCGGTGGCGTCGCAGTCGGCTGTTGCGGCGCAGCAGGTTCCGGTGGCGCAGGTTCGGACGCAGCAGGTTCGGGTTGGGCAGTTTGGACTTCGGCCGCCGGCGCGGGTTCGCCGACGTCCTCGCCGCGAGCGATGCGAGCCGAGATCCGCTTGTCGACCACACGGGGGCGCGGCCGCTCGCCGTCCTCGACTTCCTCAGGGCGCTCGTCTTGGGTGGTCATATCCGGCTCGTTATACTTCCTTGCGCGAACAGTCGCCAAGAAGGGAACCGTTTGATCCCTCACCTCCCGGCATTTGAGCCGTGGGGGTTGCGAGTTGCCGTTTGGGTTTCCGGACCCATGGAGTCGGTGGCGTCGTAGCTTGGCGTCATCGACTTTTTCGCGTTGGGATGACAAGTAGGACGATAGAAGGGAAGAGCGACTATCGGACGAGAGAGGGAGTAGCGAATCAGCACGGTTGAACCGAGGATCAACGATCGCATCCGGGTTCCCCAGGTGCGTGTAGTGGGAGCCGATGGATCGCAGGTCGGGATCTTGGACACCGAGAAGGCCCTGCAGATGGCCATGGACCAAGACCTCGATCTGGTGGAGGTGGCACCTCTGGCCGAACCTCCCGTCTGCCGGATCATGGACTACGGCAAGTACAAGTACGAGCAAGACGTCCGACAGAAGGCGGCCAAGAAGAAGCAAACGCTCATCATCGTCAAGGAGATGAAGATGCGGCCGAAGATCGACCGCCATGACTACGAGGTGAAGAAGGGCCACGTCGTCCGCTTTCTGAGAGACGGGGCCAAGGTGAAAGTGACGATCATGTTCAGGGGTCGGGAGATGGTGCACGCGGAGTTGGGTCGAAAGCTGTTGGACAAACTGGCAGAGGACGTCACCGATATCGCAAAGGTCGAGACGTTCCCGAAGTTGGACGGCCGCAACATGACGATGGTCTTGGCCCCCATGAAGGAGGCCATCATCCAGAAGCCGGCTCCGGCGCCGAAAAAGAAGGCCAGGCCGGATGAATCGAAGCCCGAGAGCGCGCCTCCCGAGACGGCGGCGAAGCGGCCGATCAAGGTCACTCGGGCTGAGGGAGGTTGAGATGCCGAAGATGAAGAGCCACAGAGGCGCAAAGAAGCGCTTCAAAGTGACCTCGACGGGAAAGATCCGTCGCCGCCGCGCGTTCGCCAATCACCTGCTCGAGAACAAGACTTCGAAGCGGAAGCGTCGTTTGAAGTCTCCTACCGTTGTCGCGTCGGCGGACGTCAAAAACGTCCGTCGGATGCTCGGCGAGTAGCAAGCTGTGTCTGGGATCTGAGGAGGAAGTGACATGCCACGTGTAAAGCGCAGCGTCGCCGGGCGCAAGCGGCGCCGGGACGTATTGAAGAAAGCGAAGGGCTACTACTCGTCGCGGGGCAAGCATTTCAAGGCCGCCCGCGAGCAGGTGATTCACTCCGGTGTCTATGCGTACCGCGATCGGCGGGACCGAAAAGGCGACTTCCGGAGGCTCTGGATCATCAGGATCAACGCCGCGGCACGGGAGAACGGTCTGTCGTACAACCGGTTCATGTCCGGGCTGCGACTCGCCGAGGTCGAGATCGACCGGAAGGTCCTCGCGGACTTGGCGATCAACGATCCCAACGCTTTTGCGGCACTTACCGAAGTCGCCAAGAAGTCGCTCGCCAAAGCCTCCTGACGCCCCGAATCACAAGCCTTAACAATCAGCGCGTAGTTGCCACGCGCAAACTCAAACGCGCCGCGGAACGCGCACGCACGAATAGCTTCCTGATCGAAGGCGAGGTGCAGCTCAAAGACGCGCTCGAGTCGGGATTCAGGGTCACCGACATCTTCGTGGCCGACGTGCTCGTGCATGAAGGGGGCTGGACGGACGCCGAAGTGCCGCCGGAAACTTCGGTGTGGCGGGTCACGCCACCCATCCTCAAAGCGCTGGCGGATACGACGACCCCGCAGGGCATAGTCGCCGTGGTCGGCGTCCCCGATCGATCCATCGCCGGCCTCGAAGATCCGTCCCTGGTCGTGGTGCTTGCCGACGTTCGTGATCCCGGCAATGCCGGCACCCTCATCCGGTCGGCCGCGGCGGCCGGAGCCGATGCCATCGTCTTCCCCAGGGGCTCGGTCGATCCGTTCGCGCCGAAGACCGTCCGCGCTGCAGCAGGGGCCCTCTTCAAGATCCCAGTGATTCGTGGGGTCCAGGCCCTCGAAGCGGTCCAGCTCCTGAAGCAGAGGGGATTGGTCGCAGTTGCCGCCGTCGCTCGCGGCGGCGCGAGTCCTTACGAGATCGATCTGGCTCGCCCGCTGGCGCTGGTGCTCGGCAACGAGGCCTGGGGGCTCCCAGTGGAGCTGCGCTCACAAATAGACGAGACCGCGACGATTCCGATGCCGGGGGCGACGGAATCACTGAACGTGGGGATCGCGGGGTCGATCATTCTGTTCGAAGCCGTGCGGCAGAGGGCTCCGCGAACTTCGAGAGGTCGAGCTTTATCCTCACCAAACAATGGATGACCAACACCTCGCCGACTTGATATCGAAGCTCGCGCACGACTTGCGGTCGCCGCTCACTGCGCTCCAGGGGTTCTCCAAGACGCTGGTGAGCAAATGGGATCGCTTCGACGATGGACAGCGCCGCGAGCTGGTCGAGACCATCCATACGGAGGCCGAACGCATGGAGCGTGTCATAGCGGAGGCCGTGGCCCTAGCTCGTGCGGAGCTCGGCGAAGGCCAGAGCGCGTGACCGATTCGGCAGAGCTGAGGAAGCGGTTCGAGACCGCGCGCGATGAGGGCCTGAAGATCATCGGCTCCGCCGATGACCTGGACGCCCTCGAGGAAGCAAGGGTCAAGATCATGGGCCGCAAGGCGCCGCTCTCCCAGGCACGAGCGAGCCTCGGCAAGCTTCCCGAAGAGGAACGCCGCGCTCTGGGCCGACTGGCCAACGAGGTCTACAACGCCCTGGAGTCCGCCTTCGAGTCGAAGCGGGAGCGCTTCGCGGGGGCGGCGACGGAACAGCGCTGGGAGACCGAACGCATCGATGTGACGCTGCCGGGTCTCAACCTTCCGGCCGGCGCGATCCATCCCCTCACTAAGACGATTTGGCAGATCGTGGACGTCTTTATCGGCCTCGGCTACCGAGTAGCGGACGGGCCTGAAGTCGAAGAGACGCGCTATCTGTTCGACGCCCTCAACATGCCGCAGCACCATCCCGCGCGGTCGCCCCTCGACACCTTCTTCATAGAGGGAGGTGGCGACGAGGTGGTCGTCCGGACCGAGACCTCGGCCGTCCAGATACGCACGATGGAATCCCAGGATCCTCCCGTCTACGTCGTGATTCCGGGACGCGTCTACCGACGCGACGCGGAGGATGCGACGCACACGAGTGGATTCACTCAGATCGAGGGACTCGCGGTGGACGAGGGCATAACGATGGCCGATCTCAAAGGCACGCTCGAGGTCTTCGCGCAAGAGATCTTCGGCAAAGGTCTGGAAGTGCGTTTCCGTCCGAGCTTCTTCCCCTTCACCGAGCCTTCCGCCGAGATGGACGTGCAGTGCTTCGTCTGCCGAGGCTCCGGGTGTCGCGTGTGCAAGGGCGAGGGCTGGATCGAGGTCTTGGGCTGCGGGCTCGTCGACCCATTCCTTCTCGAATGGGTGAATTACGACCCCGAGCGTTACTCGGGATTTGCCTTTGGCATGGGCGTCGAACGTATTGCCGCGCTCGCCAACGGCGTCACCGATATCCGCCAGTTCTTCACCAACGACCTGCGGTTCCTGTCACAGATTGGATCGAGATCGTGAGGGTCAGCCTGAAGTGGTTGAAGGAGCTCGTCGACGTGGACGTCTCCGCGGAACGGCTGGCGCATCTACTGAGCATGTCCGGGACGAAGGTCGAGCAGATCCTGCGTCCGGCGCGCGGTATCGAGGATGTCGTCGTTGCCGAGGTGCTGGACATCTCGCCTCATCCGAATGCCGACAATCTGACCTTGGTCGACGTCAAGGTGAACGGCGAGGGGAGCCAGCGCGTCGTGTGTGGCGCGCGCAACTTCTCCATCGGCGATCGGGTTCCGCTGGCTCTCGTCGGAGCCCGCCTTCCGGAGATGGTCATCACCGAACGGAAGATTCGTGGCGAGGTAAGCCGGGGCATGCTCTGTTCGGGGGCGGAGCTTGGTGTGTCCAAGGACCACAGCGGAATCCTCGTCCTTCCGCAGGAGGCTCCGCTGGGAGAGGCGGTCACCTCGGTACTCGGGTTGGAGGACGCGATCCTCGAACTCGAGATCACTCCTAACCGGGGGGACTGCGCGGGAATGATCGGAGTGGCGCGCGAGGTCGCTGCACTGCTCAACAGCGAGTTGAGGATCCCCGAGGTCGTGCTGGAATCCTCCGAGGATCTGGCTTCCGACGTTTCGGTCGTGATCGAGGATGCCGAGGCGTGCCCGCGCTACTACGCGCGCTATCTCGATGGTCTCAGCGTGGGACCGTCGCCGATCTGGATGCAGGCGCGACTGGTCGCGGCGGGCCTGCGCCCGATCTCCAACATCGTCGACGCGACGAACTACGTGCTCCTAGAGACCGGACATCCTCTCCACGCCTTCGATGCGAGCAAGATCGCCGAGCACAAGATCGTTGTTCGTCGGGCTCGTCGTGGAGAGCGCTTTACGACTCTGGACGGAACGGCTCGCGACCTCCATCCCGACGATCTGCTGATCGCCGATCCCGGCAAGCCCGTCGCGATCGCCGGCGTGATGGGGGGCGCGGACTCCGAGGTGTCCGGCGATACGACGACCGTCATCTTGGAAGCCGCTTACTTCGATCCTGGAGTTACGGCCTTGAGCGCGCGGCGACATCTCCTCCGCACGGAAGCGTCGGCCCGCTTCGAACGGGGCACCGACCCCGAGGTTCTGCCCTATGCGGCGGCGCGTGCATGCAGCTTCATGCTCGAATCCGCCGGGGGGCGCGTCGCGGCCGAGGTCGCCGATGCCTACCCGGTTGAGATCCGACGGCCGACCATCCTGCTTCGTCCGGCGCGAACCGACGCTCTGCTGGGCATCGAGACCCCACCCGAAAAACAAGTGGAATACCTGCGATCGATAGGACTGGACGCAAATTCGAACGACGAAGGCATCGTCGTGGAGGTGCCGAGCTTCCGTCCTGATTTGACGCGCGAGGTCGACCTTGTGGAGGAGGTCGGGCGGCTCGCGGGCTATGACAGGTTGCCGTCCACTCTTCCATCGGGGCGCCTGGGTGGACTCGATCCGGCGCAGCGAGCAGATCGCGCTCTGCGTCGAAGCTTTGCCATCTTGGGGGTTCACGAAGCATGGACGAGCTCGTTCATGTCGGGGCGGGATCTCGATCTGCTGGGCCTCGGCCCGGGGCATCCCAACCGCCGCGCCATAGCGGTGGCCAACCCAATGTCGGAGGAGGAGGCCTTTTTGCGCACGACTCTGCTCCCCGGCCTGTTGAAGTCGGCGGCGCACAACTTCGCTCACGAAGGCGACGGCGTTGCTCTCTTCGAGATCGCACGCGTTTACGAACCCTCGGGCGAGCTCATGCCGCGCGAGGCGGACATATTGGCCGCACTGTTCGCCGGGCTATGGGTTCGGAAGGGATGGGTGGAGCCAGAAGTGCGTTGGGACTTCTTCTCGGCCAAGGGTGTGCTCGAAGCGGTCTTCGAACGATTGGGGGTGCCGGCGCCGACCTTCGCGGAGGCGCGCGGCTTGCCCTTCCATCCGACGCGGGCCGCAACCGTGGCTCTAGGAGACACGACCCTGGGAGCCTTCGGAGAGCTTCACCCGGATGTCTGCAACCGCTTTGATGTTCCGGAAGGCGCGGTGGCTTTCGAACTCGCGATCGCTCCTATCCTCGCCGCGTTGCCGGAGACGGCCCCCGCGTCGGAGCTGCCGCGCTTCCCCGCCGTCTACATCGACCTCGCGGTCATCGTGGACGAGGGCGTCGCGGCGTCAAAGCTCCTCGCCGCGGTACGAGAGCTCGGAGCGCCCGAGGTGCGGTCGGTTCGGCTCTTCGATCTCTACAGGGGCGACCAGATCCCAGAGGGCAAGAAGAGCCTTGCGTTCGCACTCGAGATCCGAGATCCGGACCGCACACTGAAGGAGCAGGAGGCCCTCGTCGTGCGCGATCGGATTGCGCGCGGGCTGGAGCGCGATCTCAACGCCCAGCTGCGGGCATGAGCAAGCGCGACTTCCTGTCGATCAGTCACCTCAGCGCTCAGGAGTTGCAGCAGCTACTCGATTCCGCGGCGGAGGCCAAGAAGAATCCTTCCAAGCTTGCCGGAGCGTTAGCAGGGAAGCAGGTAGCCCTGATCTTCGAGAAGCCCTCGACGCGCACCCGGGTCTCGTTCGAGGCCGCGATCTCCACGATGGGGGGCCACGCCATTGTGCTGCGTTCCGAGGAACTGCAGCTGGGTCGTGGCGAAACCATCGAGGACACCGGCCGCGTCCTGTCCCGCTACGTGGACGCGATCGTCTTGAGGACGTTCAGACAGAACAGACTGGAACAGCTGGCCGAGGCGGCGACCGTTCCGGTCATCAATGCTCTGAGCGACTTCTCGCATCCCTGCCAGTGCCTCGCGGACTTCCAAACGATCATCGAACAGAAGGGTGAGCTTTCCGGTCGAGCTCTCGCTTATCTCGGCGATGGGAACAACGTCGTGCACTCGCTGCTCTTCGGCGGTTCGAAGATGGGAATGGACGTGCGGGTCGCTACACCGTCCGGCTACGCCCCCGATTGGGGAGTGGTGGAGCGGGCTCAGGAGACGGCTGCCGAAACAGGGGGTCGTGTCACCGTCACGGAAGTGGTTGCGGAAGCAGTCGTCGGCGCCGATGTCCTCTATACGGATGTGTGGGCGAGCATGGGTCAGGAGGAGGAGGCGGCAGCCAGAAGGCAAGCCTTCGAGCATTACCAGCTAAACGGCGAGGTCCTGGCGATGGCCAAGGACGATGCCATCGTGATGCACTGCCTTCCGGCGCATAGAGGTGAGGAGATCACCGACGAGGTGCTCGACGGACCGCAATCGGTCGTGTGGGATCAAGCCGAGAATCGGCTGCATTCGCAAAAGGCATTGCTCGCCTGGCTGCTTACCTAAGCTCGATTTCACAGCGCGCAAAT
>DATADF010000023.1:0-5366 GCA_036258695.1 Actinomycetota bacterium | reverse complement strand
CACGCTCGGCGGTGACCTCGCCGGGCTTGTGCTCGATCGGTACCGAGCACGTGCTGGCGTACTCGGTGATGCTGCCCGAGACGATGTAGATGATCGCCGGCCGATCGGCATGGCTGTGCCAGGGCACGACTCCGCCGGGCTGAACGACCAGCTTGCGCAAGCGTAGATTGCGGTTCGGCAGGTTGATCCTTTCCTTCGAGAGGTCGATGGCAGCCAGAACGTCGTCCTTCACATCCTTGGGCTTCATCGCGCCGGGTTTGGTGACATCGACCCCGACCTTGTCGGCCGGGCACTCGCCCGCGAAGGCGGACGAGGAGGCCAGGATCGCTGTGCCGAGGAACAGTCCAGCCGCCAGCGAGCGGCCGAGTGGGGTGTTCGGGGCGTGAAACATCGAAAGATCTCCTATGCTGGGGCGCTGAACGCGTGTTCGTGTCAGCGGTCGAAGCATCAGGTGATCCCTCTTCAGAGGAAAATACCTATGAACGCTCAATACCATAGCGAGCCGCTATAGAGCGGGGCGCCCCCTCGGGTCGCCGACCTCGACGTGCTCGGCCGGTCTGATGGGTCGCGACCGCGAGAGGGCCATCCCCTCGAGCCGCGACATAGCCTTGCGGCAGGATGCAAAGAGGAGGATCATATGACTACTCAGGGGTACCGAGCTCGTCGAGCCGCCGATCAGTACCAAAGTAGCGCTTGCGTCCTCGGACGTGTCCGGCATCGCAGCATGGGGTGCGGCCATGGAGATGCATCAGATTCGATATTTCCTGGCAGTATGTGAGGAGCTGAACTTCACGCGGGCGGCCGAGCGCTGTTGCGTGGCGCAACCCTCCCTCACGCGTGCCATCAAACTGCTCGAGGAGGAACTCGGGGGCCTGCTCTTCCACCGCGAGCGGGCGAATACGCACCTGTCCGAGCTTGGGAGGATGGTGCGGCCCTACTTGCAGCAGGTCTATGAGCAAGCTCAAGAGGCGAAGCGCCTGGCGCTGGACCAAAAGAAGCTCAAGCGCGTGGCGCTGCGACTGGGCGTCATGTGCACCATTCCCCCAGACCAGCTGATCGAGCTCATCTGCGGCATCGAGAGCCGTCACCCGCTCGTTGAGTTAGAGATCATCGACTCGAACGCTTTCGTTCTTCAGGAGCGGCTGATCTCGGGCGATCTCGAGGTAGCGATCTTTTGCCCGCCAAGAAACGAGCCAGACGACCGGCTCCATTATGTGCCTCTCTTCCGTGAGCGGTTCGTGGTGGTCCTCGCGGCGGACCATCCGCTGGCGCAGCAGAATGCCATCCAGCCATCCGATCTCAAAGGGATCAGATACGTCAACCGCGTGAATTGCGAGTTCGGCGGTTATACAGGCCCGCTCTCGGCGGAGCAAAGCTCGACTTTCGAGATGGCTTATCGCAGCGAGCGGGACGACTGGGTCCTCGCGATGATCGCAAGCGGCTTCGGCTTCGGCTTCATGCCGGAGAGCTGCGCGCGGCATCCGATGGTGATCGCGCGACCGATGGTGGATCCCGAGTTCTGGCGCGAAGTCAGTCTCGTGACGGTTCGAGGCCGGCCACACTCGCCTGCGGTTGGCGCTCTCGTGCGTGAGGCCATGAGGGCGCGCTGGCTCGGGCGCCCGGCCTTAGCCGTCGATCAGGCGAAGCACGAACGGGAGCCGGCTACTCCGGATATGCCGGCCTGAACTCGATCGACTGCGGCGGCGGTGCGGTTAGATCCGGCTCTGTGCCGGTGATGACCCGCGGCAGCCGAAAGCGACGCGACGGCGCCCACCACGAGGAACACGCTCAGGAGAAGGGTCGGCCGAGTCGTCGTACGTCGGACCGGGCCGAGGACCTCATCTTCCGGCAGGGCCGCCGCACCATACCAGTCCCGAACGCCGAGCGGTGTGACGCTGACGGCACAGGAGCTATGGCGATCGGTTAGGGTCCATTCGAACGTCGCCGTGATCCAGTGCCACGAGGGCGCATCGGCCTTAGCGGCTCCCTCATACCAGGCCTGTGGTCGAACGTCGTAGCTCGTCGGCACGAAGGTCCGGGTCTCGAACCCGAGCGGTGGGGCGGACCATGCGCTTTGGTCAACGGCCCTGTTGGTGTGCTGGCGCGAGGCCCGGGCGTCCTCCCTTGTGATCATGTGCTTGTCCACTACGCCATGCCCTACGAAGACTTGACTCGAGAAGCGCGTGAGCGACCGGTCGCAAGACCTGCGACCGATCACCAACGACGAAGCGGAGCCCGCCTTTGTGGCTCACGCCGCATCACGCTGATCCATAGCAGAAGCCGGCGCATTCTCCACCGAGCGGATTGCCTGACCTATTGTGTCCACGATCACAGCCGGTGAGGGGTGGTCCAGTATCAAGTCGCGTAGCGAGTGCCGCGGCTCCGCCGCGAAAATCACAGCGCTTCGGTCGGGGTGCGTGTCGTGGTACTCGTCCGCGAGTATCCAACCGTCAACGAGACCGGGGAGCGTGGCCTTCGTGTAAAGCCAGCCGATCGGCTTGGACCAGTCGCGCAGCCGGATAAATCCCTGCTCGCCGGTCGCTGCAGTCACGACCTCTAGGCCTTTGGCGCGCAGGGAAGCGGCCAGATGCTCGCGCAGGACCGGGTTGTCGTCGACGATCAGGATGCGGTCCATGGAGCCTCGGGGCATGGCGACCTCCTGTGTTCCCATGCACCGATTGTCCCGTCGGCGGCCCCGAATTTGAAATGCCGATCGCGGAAGTCTTTGATAGAGCAAAAGTATCGGATTCGGGTGCGTGCACGGGCTCAGGCAGGTTCGATCGCGACTAGGGCGCCGCCCCTAAAAAGCATGGCCAGGACAGGGACGAGATCGAAGGCGGGATCACGAGCCGCAAGCCGTCGCGCTTCCGCAAACGTAGCCCGACGACTGAGCGCGTCAATGAACATGGCGCCCCCGGGTGGCAGGAGCTGAGCTATCACCTGCAAACCTGGGCGAGTGACGAGCACGTCCTCAGGCTTCCAGCCTATGGTGTCGAATGCACCCTCCGCGTGAGCCTGCCAGATCGAGAGGATCGGCCACCGCGAGGAGGTTATCTCGAGAGCAGGGTGGAGCTTCGCGCGCGACGTCTCCCACCGGCAGGGCGGAATGGAGGCCAGTGTCTCGATCGTTAGGGGCTCGAGGTCGGCCGCATGAAAGGAGCGTCGCCGTGCAGCCTCCAGGCTCGCGAGATCGGGCAGGTAGGGCGTCGATGAGGCTGGCGCGTAGCTGGCGATGAACTCGGGCAGCTCCTCGCCGTACTGGAGCAACACCGGTGAGCGGGGCGGATGGAGCTCAACGAAGATGCGGGCCATGGCAGCGAAGAACTCTCCTCCGACCACCGCGCGGCAGACTGGGAAATGAGCGGCAAGAACCTCGACGAGACCGCCATAAAATGTTTCGCGATGAATTCTGAATCGAGCATGGCTCCACGTGTGCCGCAACGAATCGGGCACCGGTAGGCTGACGTCGAGCAGCGCGGCCGCAACCTGTTCCTGCCAGTCGTCCGGGACATGCATCACCTCAAGCACTCCGGCGAACAACGCTTCTGCGGATGCTCTCCTCCGCGAGCACGCGGTCCGCCTCGCGGGCGTCCTCGAGAAGGACTGGAAGCCGCGGGACCATGTGGTCCCATTCGATCAGGGTCGGCACGGGGCCGGTGCGCCGGAGGACCTGCTCGTACAAGCTCCAGACGACTTGATCGACTGGTGAGGCGTGCGCGTCGACCAGGACTCTCCCGCCTTCATCGTGTCGCTCGGAAAAGCCCGCGAGGTGAATCTCCCCGATATGCTCCGCCGGCAAGCCGGCGATGTACGCCTCCGGATCGAAAGCGAGATTGACGGCCGACACGAAGACGTTGCTGACGTCGAGGAGAAGGCCGCAGCCCGTGCGTTTTACCACTTCGCACAGGAACTCCGTTTCTGTCATCTCGCTTCGCTCGTAAACGACGTAGCTCGACGGGTTCTCGAGTAACATTCGAACCCCGAGCCGCTCCTGCACGAGATCGATGTGGTCGCACACCCGTGCCAACGTGCGCCGGACGTAGGGGACCGGCAGTAGATTGTTGAGGAATATGCCGTTGTGCGTCGACCACGCGAGATGTTCGGAGAAGGCAGCCGGCGCGAACCGGTCAAGCAGTTTCTTAAGGCTCATCAGATGCGCCCGGTCGAGCGGTCCATCGCCGCCGATGCTCAAGCCAATTCCGTGCAACGACAGCGGATAAGACGACCTGATCTTCTCGAGCATACGCAATGGAGGTCCGCCGGCCATCATGTAGTTTTCGGCGTGAACCTCCACGAAGCCGATTGCGGGTCGGCTCGCGACGATTTCCTCACAATGCTGCGCCTTGAGACCGATGCCCGCCCGATCCGGCAAGTGGCACCGAATCCTTCCGTGGTCGAGCGGGAGAATGGTCATGGTTCTATCCTCCTCCGGCCCGTCGTAGCTTTCCGGCGCACCGCGCAGCGTCCTCATGCCGTCGGCACGTCACGAGCCAAGGGGTGCCGGCTGCCTCTGCGATCCCCCGGCAATGTCATCGAAGTGCAAGTGCCGCGAGGAACGAGTTTCCAGGCGTTGCCCTGGTAATCGACGGGAGACGTGCCGACGCAGGTCGTGCCGGGACCGGCAGCGCAATCATTCTGGCCCGAAACCGCAACCCCGAAGCACTTCTCCTGTTCGGAGCGTTGCTGCGCGCCGGTGGGCGTAGCCGCGGGGCCGAGCGCGGCGGCGACCGCGCCAGCCAGCGTAGCGGGTCCGAGATTCGACATCGCAGTCCTCCTGTTGAAGGCGTGGGCTTCAGTGTTTCCGGATGATAACCACCAGGCCAACAACGAGACCGAAGATGATGTGGCCGGCGAGCGAGGCGAAGGTGAGCGGGATGAAGCCCAGGAATGCAGGGAGGCCGGCAATGAGATGGGCCATCACGTAGAGCGCGAACACCCACAGCCCGACGCCAAACCCGGCCGCCACGATCCACCACGGGAAACTCGGAACGACCGCCTGCGCGATCGGCCTGGCGATAAACAGATAGCCCAGCGGGTAGAACACAAACCCGACGACAAGGTGGATGATCTCTCCCAAAAGCCGGCTTTCAAGGCTGAAAACCGATTGCACAAGCGCCGCCGGTTCAAGCGGTCCTCCGACGCCGGGGAGAACAGGGGTGATGACGCGAGCCCAGAACTCCCAGGTCAAATCGGCGGCAATCCCAGCGAGCATAGCTGTTGCAAACAGGTCACGCGTGATCTTCGGGAAGAGCGGCGGCTTCCTATGAGGCATTGCGGCGGCCATGGCGTCGGACATTGTGATTTCCTCTCCGAAGGGGTTCAAAGCTGAACGAACGCGAGGATGCCGGGGGAGGCGGATGCCGTGA
>DATADF010000022.1:0-2491 GCA_036258695.1 Actinomycetota bacterium | reverse complement strand
ACAGCATGATGAGCCCGTTCGTCGCGACGTCCTCGTTTTCGAATTTGAACCCAAACGGCGTCGTCGACAAGATCTGTGGAGCCAGCGGGTCGGACACGTCATAGATGGAGAACTCGCGCCAGCTGGTCACATACATGTACTTGCCGACCACTTTTGCACCCGTCGCGCTCGCCACTTGGAATGGGATGTGTGTGACCCATTCAACGTTGTCGGATGCCCATCCACCCGGAGTCGGGTAGGCCGCTGCGCGCGGCAATCCTCCGAGGATCAAGCTCGCAAGGGCCGCCGCGGTGAGCAGCAACCTCAAGCTGCGGCGATGGTCACTACAAGAGATCACGCACATTCTCCTGGCTCGAGCAAGGGCCGGTTCTCTTGGACTTGCTTGCTTCTTTCGCCGCGGGCGCCGCTTTCTCCTTGAACGGGAGCCCGCTCGATCATGTGAGCGACGAAGTGGGGCGTAGTGGGATTGAACCACTGACCTCTTGCTTGTCGAGCAAGC
This sequence comes from Actinomycetota bacterium, assembly GCA_036258695.1. Classification (GTDB taxonomy): domain Bacteria; phylum Actinomycetota; class CADDZG01; order CADDZG01; family WHSQ01; genus DATADF01. The sequence goes on along the minus strand of DATADF010000022.1, from coordinate 1,992 downwards.
GCTCTCCCGCTGAGCTAACGCCCCTGGAGGACTGCATCTTAGCGACGCGTGCGGTCCGATCGGTTGAGGCGGCGAGCGGAATCGAACCGCTGTACAGGGCTTTGCAGGCCCTTGCCTAAACCACTCGGCCACGCCGCCCGGGCCAGCGAGGATAACCGCCGGTATCGGAAGCGTATTCCGGCTTTCTCTTCACGTCGCTCGATAGACTCCGAGGCTCCCAACCTCGTCAAAGGAGTTACTCGTGACGACTCTGGTCGACGCGATTCCAAGGAGACGGACGCGCACACTGGCGATGGACATCGTGCTCGTCGGCGCGGGCAGTCTCTTCGTCGCCGCACTCGCTCAGCTCTACATCACACTCCCGTTCACACCGGTTCCGATAACCGGCCAGACGCTAGGGGTTCTGTTGGTGGGTGCATCACTCGGCTGGGTTCGAGGAGGTGCGGCGCTGCTGCTTTATCTCGCAGAGGGTGCCATCGGGTTGCCTTTCTTCGCCGAGGGCCAGGAGGGAGCCAGCGTCCTTGGTCTCGCATCGGCAACCGGTGGATATCTGTGGGGCTTCGTGATCGCGTCGGCCGCCGTTGGCTGGCTGGCGGAGAAGGGCTGGGATAAGACAACCCGTGGCGCGATCTCGGCGATGCTGATCGGCGAGATCATCATCTTCGCCTTCGGCCTAGTGTGGCTGGCCGGCGCTCTCGACATTCCGATCACCGGTGAAGTAGGTGGCGACCCAGACGCGTTTGACTTCGGGTTGTATCCATTCGTGATCGGCGACCTTTTGAAGCTCTTCATCGCAGCGGCAGCATTGCCGGCAGCATGGCGACTGGCGGGCAAAGAGGGACGCCACGCAGTCCGCAAGGGCGCGCCGGCCGCGGATTCGCAACCGGCGGAGGAGCCGACGGAGCAAAGCGCGCCTTCACGCACTGGGGCGCCAAGAAAAAAGAGTTAGTACAAACCACGACCTCCAGAGGGGGGATTCGGTAGCGCCAACTAGGTAGCGCGCAGAGGGGTCGCGCTACGCTACGTATTCATGGGACGCACACCTGACGACGTCGACCCCTCGGCGGCACCGACACGGGAGGAAGCGTCCCAGGCCTCCGTCGACCTCACCGCAATCGATCGGCGCCGGTCTCAGCTATGGATCATCTCGCTGTTCACGGTTGCAACGGTCACGGTCACGGTCTCCGTCTTCACGGCGGCGCGGGAGTTTCTGCTAGAAGCGCTGAATCTCGAGGATCTACCCCCTTACGCCGTACCGATCCTCATCGTGGGCCTTGCGATCACCTTCCTGGCGCTCGTTATCGAACGCGAGCGACACCTCCGGCGGCTGACGAATCTCTTGATCGACGAGCGCGTCTTGCGCGCGGCTCTTTCGAACCGGCTGGCGGACATCTCGGCATTTGCAGAAGTCGGCAAGGCTCTCAACACGACGCTCGACGTCAACGATGTCCTGGAACTCATCCTCTCCTCGGCACTCAAACTGCTGGGCGGGGAGGAGGGCTCGATCATGTTGCCCAACGACACGTTCACGCATCTCGAAGTCGTCTCGGTAGTCGGAGTAAGGGCACGGCAGATTCTCGGGGCTCGTCAACAGATCAGCCAGGGTGTCGCCGGCAAAGTGGCCGCCACCAAGAAGCCACTTCTCGTACAGCGCGGGGATGAGATCGAATCGCGCGCGGCGGCCGAAGGGTCGGGACGAGCGATCCACTCGGCGATCTCCGTCCCCTTGGTGCGAGACAACGAGCTAGTCGGGGTCCTGAACCTCAACGAGTTGCGCGGCAACAAAGCGTTCCGTCAGGAAGACCTGACGGCTCTCGAGCTGTTCGCCGAACACGCCGCGATCGCGATCGTGAACGCGCGAAGTTTCGAACGGGAGCGCGAGATGATCACGCGCCTGGAACAAGTGGACGCGATGAAAAGCCAGCTCGTGTCCGCGGTGTCGCACGAATTCAGGACTCCCCTCGCCGTAATCCTCGCCACCGCGAAGAGAAT
>DATADF010000021.1:0-6460 GCA_036258695.1 Actinomycetota bacterium | reverse complement strand
GTTTTCGTGACATCGCTTCATCACCGCGGCCGTGGCCAGACTCGCGGGTTCCTTGCTCGCCGTGTCCGATATGAGCTCCAGGCCGATCATCGGACCCAGACCCCGTACCTCACCCACGAGGTCCAGTTCCTTCTCGAGCGGATCGAGACGCTCGCGGATTGACCGTCCCTGTTTCTCGGCGCGTGCAAGGACATCGCTGTTCTCGAGCTCGGTGATCACGGCAACAGCCGCCGCACAAGCCACGGGGTTGCCTCCATACGTCCCTCCGAGCCCGCCCACATGCGGCGCCTCCATCGCTTCGGCGCGTCCCGTCACCCCCGACACCGGGAGGCCGGCGCCCAAAGATTTTGCAGTGGTCACGATGTCCGGCACGACGTCGAAGTGTTCGATCGCGAACATCTTTGCGGTTCGACCCATCCCCGACTGGATCTCATCGTCGACTAGGAGGATGTCTCGCTCGGAACAGATCGAACGAAGCAGCGTCATGAACTCGGGAGGGCAAACGACGTAGCCGCCTTCTCCCTGGACCGGCTCGATCACCACGCAGGCCACTCGATCCGACCCGATCTCGTGGTCGATGACGTCGACGAGATGAGCGGCACACGCCTCGCTAACCGAGCCGCTCGTGTCGAACGGGGGTCGAAACTCGTAAGGGAATGGAAGCCGGTAGACCTCCGGCGCGTACGGTCCGTATCCACGCTTGTAAATCTCTTTGGCCGTGAGCGTCATCGCCAGAAGAGTTCGGCCCGAGAAGCCATTCGAAAAACAAACCACCGCTTGTCGGCCGGTCGCGTAGCGGGCGATCTTGACTGCGTTCTCCACCGCCTCCGCCCCTGAGTTCGCCAGCATCGTCTTCTTGGCGTGATCGCCCGGAGTGACGCGATTTAGGGCTTCGGCGAGCTCAACGTAGCCCGGATACATCGCGACGTGAAAGCACTCATGCAGAAACTTCTCGACCTGCTCGCGAACGGCTTCAACAACACGTTGGTTGCCGCGGCCGATGTTGAGGACCCCGAGGCCTGCGGCGAAATCGATGAATCGGTTGCCGTCGGCATCGATTACGGCGGCGGGCTCTACCGATTCGATGAAAACGGGCAACGTGTTGAAGACCGCTCGCGGCACGGCCTGCTCGCGGCGCTCTATCCATTCCTTCGATCTGGGTCCGGGCAGAGTTGGCATGAACGCGCAAGTTAGTCGATGGCTCAGGACGATACAAAGCGGGAGCAGGGATAATGCTGGCAGGGTGGATGGAGAAGGCGGACGCGCCGACCTTGTCTTAGAGGACGTGACCAAGTCCTTCGGTGAAGTGCGCGCCGTCGACGGCGTTTCTTTTCAAGTCGAGCCCGGCCAGTTTTTCTCGCTGTTAGGCCCGTCGGGATGTGGCAAGACCACAACCCTCCGACTGATCGCAGGCTTCGAGCAGCCGGATTCGGGTCGCGTGTTGCTCTCCGGAATGGACATGACCCGGCTCCCGCCCAACCGCCGTCGGGTCAACACCGTCTTCCAGCACTATGCGCTTTTTCCTCATCTCACGGTCGAGGACAACGTGGGCTTTGGCCTGAAGCAGGCGAAGGTGCCCAAGTCCGAACTAACGCGCAGGCTTGACGAAACGCTCAAACGCGTTCGCCTAGAGGAACTGAGGACACGCCGCCCCCGGGAGTTGTCCGGGGGTCAGCAGCAACGGGTGGCATTGGCACGGGCGCTGATCAACGAACCCACCGTGCTCCTACTCGATGAACCCCTCGCGGCCTTGGACCTCAAGCTGCGCAAGGCGATGCAGCAGGAGCTCAAGCGGCTGCAGGAACGAGTGGGGATCACATTCATCTACGTAACGCACGACCAAGAGGAAGCGCTCACGCTGTCGGATCGAATCGCGGTGATGAACGACGGGCTCATCCTCCAAGAGGGAAGTCCGAACGAGATCTACGAGCGCCCACGCACGCGTTTTGTAGCCGACTTCGTGGGGCAGACGAACTTCTTCGAGGGTATCGTCGAGGAGGACGGCGACCGCGTCGTGGTGCGGGATGAATCGGGGCTGACGATCACTTGCTCCCCCGTCGATTTCGCACGGCGCGGATCTACCGTTGCAATCGCCGTGCGTCCGGAGAAGATCATTCCGGTTAATGGGGCGGCCCCGGCGGTCAACTTGGTCGAGGGAACGCTGACTCGGCGCACCTACCTCGGTGACCTGCTTCAACTCCACTTGTTGCTGCAAGGCGGGCGAGAGCTGACCTTGCAGCGCCAGAACGAACCCGACGATCCGTCCTCTGCATGGCGGGTCGGTGACCGTGTGCAGGTCACGTGGGACCCCCGGAGTTCCCTTGTGCTCGAGATAGATCAAGCCTTTATGGATGAGGAAGACATTCGGTTGATGGCGGACTCGCAAGGCTGAGACAGGCGATGAGAGAAGGGAGCTTCGGTGTCTGACGACCGCTGGATCGAGCACTTGAACAGCCTGGAGGTCTCGAGGCGCAGGCTTTTGGCCGGCGCGGCTGCCGCGGGGTTCCTGGCGGCGTGCTCGAGAGAGCTGCGACCCAACGACACTGGCACATCGGGTGCGGCGACCCCCGGTGCCACGCCAGAGCTCGAGGACCAACTCTCCATTTACAACTGGGCGGACTATGTGCATCCCAAGACCTATGGCCAGTTTGAGAAGGAATTCGACATCAAGATCACCGAGGACAACTACCCCTCGAACGAGGACGCCTTAGCCAAGCTGCAGGCCGGTGCCAAGGGTTACGACCTCGTGGTGCCTACCGGCTACATGGTCGAGATCATGCGGGAGCAGGGCCTTCTCATGGAGCTAGATCACTCGCAGATCCCCAATTTCTCCCTCATTGAGGATCGATTCCTCGACACGGCGGCTGATCCCGGGAACCGATACAGCGTGCCCAAGGACTTCGGCACGACTGGTTACGGCTATCGCAGCAAGTTCGTCAAAGAGGAGATGAGCTCGTGGGAGGACTTCTTCCGTCTGGCCCCCAAGTACTCAGGTCGTTACACCGTCCTCGATTCCTCGCCGGAGGTCGTCGGGTCGGCCTTGAAGATGTTGGGCTACTCCTATAACTCCGTCGAGCCGAAGGAGATCGAGGAGGCGACGAAGGAGCTCCTGAAGTTAAAGCCCCACGTACGCAAGATCACATCTTCGATGCGAGAGATCATGATCACCGGCGAGGCCTACGTCTCGCTTACATGGAACGGTGAGATTGGATACGTCGCGCTGGACGCGGCCGATGCGCGCTACGTCGTGCCAAGCGAAGGCACGGAGGTGTGGACCGATAACTGGTGCATCGTGGCTGGGGCTCCGCATCCTGCGGCGGCACATGCTTTCATTAACTGGCACCTGCAGCCAAAGATCCAGGCCCAGGACACGTCGTACCACTACTACGGTTCCTGCGTTGAGGGCGAGGAAGAGTTCCTGAAGCCGGCGATCGCGAACGACCCTGCCGTCTATCCCGCCGGCGACGTCCTCGAGAAGCTGGAATTTGCGGCTGCCAACCCGGAGTGGTTGCGTCTGCGCAACGAGGCTTGGACGAAGTTCAAGGCCGCCTGAAGCCGTTCGCTAACTGATGGCGTCTCGGTCCTCGGTTGCGGAGCCGCGCGCTCTGCTGCTGCCGGCGTGGGGTTGGTACAGCGTGTTTTTCGTCGCCCCGCTTCTCATCATGGTGGCGTATTCCTTCGCCATAAACGATCCCGATCGGTTCTTTACAGTGACCTTCGGTTTCTACACCGACCAGTTCCAGCGCGTGTGGGATCCGCTCTATCTAGAGATCTACAAGAACACGTTCCTGATGGCGCTCTCAGGGACGTTCGGGTGTCTGCTGATCGGATATCCGTTCGCGTACTTCCTTGCCACGCGCGCGGGGCGCTACAAGACCTTTCTGTTCTTTCTCGTGATAGTGCCTTTTTGGACGAGCCTGCTGATTCGTACTTACGCTTGGTTGCTTCTACTCAGTGAGAACGGCCCATTGTCCGGAGCGCTCCAATCGATGGGCTTGATCGCGAATCCTCTGAACATCCTCTACACCCCCATATCGGTATGGATCGGGATCGTCTATGACTACCTTCCCCTGATGGTGTTTCCGCTTTACGTCGCGATCGAACGGATGGATCCTCGTCTGAAAGAGGCGAGCCGTGATCTGGGGGCGGGGCGCGGGGCGACATTCTGGAAGGTGACGGTGCCACTGACGATGCCGGGGATCATCACCGGCTGTCTGCTCACCTTCATCCCGATGACCGGTGAATACGTAGTCCCCGAGATCCTCGGCGGGGCGAAGAGCTACCTGGTCGGGAATCTGGTGGCAAATGAATTCCGGACCGCGATCGATTGGCCGTTCGGGGCGGCTCTATCGATGTCGCTGGTCGCGATGATGCTTGTAGTCATCTTCGTATATCTCAGATTTCTGGGGCGGAGAAGCGAAGAGAGCCTGGGAAGCTTCCTGTGAACCTGGCGGCCTCGAATCGCACAGTTAACGCGGGCTTGAAATCGCATGCGGCGCTCGTTTACGCCTTCCTGTATCTGCCCATCCTCATCGTCGTGATCTACGCCTTCAACGACAGTCGCCTCGTCCAAATCTGGCATGGGTTCTCGACGCGCTGGTTCGGAGAGGCGTGGCGCGACGACACACTGCGCAACGCCTTCCGCATCTCTCTGATCACGGCAACCCTCAACGCCGTGATCGCGACCATCCTGGGCACGGCTGCCGGGCTGGCTCTGCGGAACGTGGGACGTAAGACGCGCTCGGCCTTCGATATGTTCATGTACACCACCCTCATCGTTCCAGAGATAGTGATCGCCATCGCGTCGTTGCTCTTCTTCGTGACGCTCGGCCTACCACTCGGGCCTGTGGCGATCGTCATCACGCACTCGGTTTTCAATACGTCGGTCGTCGGGCTAATTGTGAGGGCGCGCCTCGCCGGCGTAGATCGAAGCTTGGAGGAGGCGTCGACCGACCTGGGAGCGACACGTTGGGGCACCTTTTATCAGGTGACCCTTCCCCAGCTCTTTCCCGCGGTCTTAGCGGGGGCCTTGCTCGCGTTCACCTTTTCCTTCGACGACGTCGTCCTGTCGTCTTTTGTGTCGGGCGTGGGTTCCACCACGCTGCCCGTGGAGATCTTCAGCCAGATCCGGTTCGGTCTTTCGCCCAAAGTCAACGTCGTCGCGGTCGTGACCCTCAGCCTGACCATTGTGGCGATCGTCACGGCTCAGGCTTTGCTACGCCGCGAGGCCCGCCGTGTGGTTTAACGTCGGCCTAGAGCGTCGCGGGACCCGCGCTCCAGCCCTCGAAGGTGCCGGGTATGCCTCCGCTGTGTCGTCTCCGGTACCCGTGTTCGGTGATCAAGATCTCCGCGAGATCCTGAATACCCCCTCCTTCTGAGACGAGCCACGCTTCGATCTGATTGGCGACGATCCAAGTCGAGTCCTTGGTTTCAATCCATCGACCCGAGGCTTCTTCGCGCCACAGATTGCCGAGCGAGATCACCTGTGGATACCAGCCCGCAAACGATTGATCCGTGATGGTGCGATCCAGGTTGGTCACGGTTTGGTAGACGGGACCGCTCTCTGTGAACCGCGCGCGCCCCAGCTCGAACATCTCCCAGGGATCCTCGACGCCTTCCATGCAGCACGCCCCGAAGACGTGCACGGAGCTCCGATCGCGTACGTGGGGGCCGAGCAGATGGAAACCCGCTCCGAGCCCGATCGCCTGACCTAGGGGAAACGGGTCGACATCGCCTCGCGAGTCGGTCTGGTAAAGGTCACTGGTCTCTTCCCAGCCGGCCGCGTAATAGAGGTACTCGCCGTTCAAATCCCACGCCAGTGGGGGGTTGACCTGGATCGGGCCGTCCCAATCCCTGATCGGGACGATGCGCGCCTCTGGTTCGGAAAAGAGTGGCCCGACGACGATATGGGGTCGTGCGGCAGCATTGTTGACCACCCACGCGGCACGTCCGTTGGGAGCGAACGAGGGGTACTGGCCTGGCCCAATGCGTGGCGCCGTGTGTGGGCTTTCGTCCAGGTGACGGATCTGTCCGGGGGGCCCGGTCCCGACTTGATAGAGGAGTTGGGAACCATCCGGGGCCAGTGAGGGCCACACTTCGTCTTGCGGTCCATCCGCAAACGTGACGCGTTCGCCCTCGATCGTCTCGCCGTAGATGTCGCCGTTCGCCGAATACACGAAGACGATGTCCTGAGCCGGTAACTCCGGAGCCGTTGGGGTTGGTGTCGGCGGTTCATCCGTCGGACTGAAAAAGGTCGCGCTCGGCCGCGGCTGGGCGACGGGTTCGTCGGCTTGGCAGGCGACCGCCATTAGCACCACGAGGTTCATTGAAATCAACCATCGCCGCGGAAGATCGGACCCGAGCAGGATCATTCCCGCAGTCTCCTACGGTTCGGCCCATAGATGTGTAATCACGGTGGCTGTGGATGGTCACTAATCTTCACTAGATCTTCACAAGCTGC
>DATADF010000020.1:0-4985 GCA_036258695.1 Actinomycetota bacterium | reverse complement strand
GCAGGTTTGTCCCCTCTGAGAAAGCCGACGCTCCTAGCGGCGGCTTTCGTGGGTAAGCGAGCGAAGCGAGCGGCCTGCCGAGGAGTTGGCCGCCGAGCTCGCCCAGAAATTTAGGAGAGCTTTGTGGGCGGCGCGACGCGTGCGCCGATTGTGCGCATCATCCCGGCGGACACGATCATGAGGATCCCAACGGCCACCCAACGCAACCCATCCGGCGGGATGATCGTGCGGATCGTCCGGCTAATGAGACCCGTACGATCGCCGGGGATGAGCATCTCTTGTCCGGCCGAGAGGTCATAGGGGAGGTTCTCCTCGTAAGTCCCCCACTCGAGCGGATAGGTCGCGGGAGGACGAGGCACCCCGGGCAGGGCGGGCAACCCGGCGCTGCCCCAGCCCGGCGCAAAGATCGCGCCCGGAAGACCCTTAGCCTTGAAGTCGTCGACGCTCCCGAAGAGACGGGAGTCCGCATCCGAACCGCCGCCCCCGTCGTAACCGCAGCTGAAGCAGCCGGTGTCGCAGTCGTAGCACGGAGCTTCGTCACCCCCCGACGGGAACTGCCCATATCCGTTCGGGTCTTGCTGGTAGTCGCCGCCGCCTGCCGGCTGCGGATGGTCCTCGTAGTAGGGCTCATCCGAGGGATTCGGCTCTTCGTACGGGCTCTCCTCGGGTTCGGGCGGAGGCGGCGCCTCAACCGTCACCGAAACCGTCCCAGATGGCGTCGCGTAGTTCCCACGCAGTGCGACGATCCGGTACGAGTAATTGCCTGGGCTCACCTGGTCGGTGTAGCTCGTATCTTGCGTCTCACCGATCGCCGCGCCGTCCCGCTCGATCTTGTAGGCGCTGACGTCAGGCTCGGGGTTGCGATTCCAGCTCAGCTTTACGACACCTTGGTTATTCCCCGATCCACTGAGGCCGGTGGGAGCCGTGGCGTCGTTATCGACGTTGACGTTGATCGTGACCTCGCGAACGTTGCCCCCATTGCTGCGGGCTCGGGCCGTAATCGCATAGGACCCGTTGCGCGTCCACGAGCCAGAGTTCGGAAAGTGACGCGTGTCCCAGGGATAAGACACATTGGCCGAGTTTTGGACACCGCTGGGCTCGGTACTGGAGGCCGTGTAGCCGGCGATTATCAACACGAGGCTGTCGACTCCGGTGCCCGCCGAGGCGGACGCCGACACGTTTTGAGTCCCGCGTATCGTCTGTCCATCGCTGACGCCGCCGATGGTCACGCTGACCGAGTCCTGCGCGCTCGCGGTGGGCGCGGCAAGCACGACGATCAAAAGGGCAAAGAAGCCAGCTAGGACGCGTCTCATTTCCTTCTTCCTCTAGAGACTCAAGAATTACTGCTCGTGCGGGCGAGCGCAACATCGCTGGAGTTGACCAGCTGCGCCCTCACGACGATGCGGTTGGTTGCACTCCCCTCAGGATGGCACGTCGTCAGGGTTAGAAACGAGCCTCCGAGGGGGTAGTTCGTGATCGGCGCCCAGTCAAACGCACCTACGACATAGGGACTGGTGTCGACCTCGTAGACGTGCCGGGCAAGTGGAGTCGTAAGGATGACCTTGTCTCCAGGCGCCAGCTCGTCGATTCGTGCGAATGGCTTGCCGAAGGTCGTCCGGTGCCCGGCGATAGCCACGTTTCCAACCTCGCCGGGCAACGGCGTCTCAGGATAGTGACCGGCCCCTGCGTAGAGCGCGGCTTGCGTTGCGCCCTCGACGACGATCGTGTCCACGCCGAGCTTGGGGATCTCGAGCTTGGTCAGCGCATCTCCGACTTCGATCGTCTGCGACCGGTAGGCCGCCGCACCGCCGGCCAGCTGCTGGACCAAACGACTCTGGATCCGTGCAGCCCAGAGGTCCGTTGCGAAGGGGTATCCGATGAAACCCGCTCCGGTTAGGGCCATGACCACCGACAGGGCCGTGAGGCCCCGTCGGATGGCGACCGGCGAAGGTCGCTTGACCTTCAGTGAAGGTCGCTTGAACTTCATGTGCGGCTACCTACTTTCCTTATTAGTTCCGCTCGTTCCTTTTCTCTACCTGTGCCTAGCGACCAGCGGTGACGAAACGACGCCGCAGGACGTACAGGGCACCGGCGGAGAGCAGGAGCGCGATGGCGGGAAGCGTGTAGTCGGTACCACCCGTCACCGGAAGCGGTGGCTTCAGCTTCGACGGAGGCGCAACCGGACCCTGAGGGGCCGGAGGAGCCGGCTGGCGAAGAGCTGCCACGTTCGCAGCGGCCGTGGTGCGGGCGAGCGACAGCTTGATTCCGCCGTTCACGCCCTTGAGCAGGTGCAGACCAACAGCGTCCGCAGCGGAGCTCGCGGAGTGCTCTTGGATGTCCGTGGTGGACGACGCAGCCGAAATGGTGGACTCGAGCGGCGTGCCCTGAAGGATCGTCACGCTCTGACCAGGCGCAACGTCGAGCTCCACGTAGCTGGGGGTCAGGCTGGTGATGTCACGGACTCTCACCTTGATCAGCGAAGGAGAAGCTGCCGCGTCGGCCACCGCGGTCGCGGTGTTGATCGAAGCAGACGCCTTCGAAGAAGCGATGTCGATGATGATGATTCCGTCCTGAAGCGCGTCCGCCGTGCCGGGGATCGGCAGGCCCTGCGCGTTGAGGTCGGGGATACCCAGCAAACCGATGCGGGCGCCTGCGGCGGTCGACTCGACCTGCAGGGTGTTCGCGTTCGGCGTGGTCACATTCGACGTGGCGGGGCCGAGCTGAATGCGGCCGGCCTGGCCCTCGTCGAGCACCTCGAGCAGGTTGTTGACCGCGTTCTTCACGGGCTCAACCGGAACGACGTCGAGGATGTCCTGCAGCTGGTCGATGACCGTCTCCTTGACGTCCTCGACTGCAGGCACGAGGCCAGTGAGGTCGAGCTTCACTGCGAGCTCGGCAACTTTGCCCTCGTTGGTCGTGACGGGCAGGCCGTTCTGCAGACCCGACTGCGACGAACCACAAGCGACCTCGAGCTTGATCAGGGTGCTGAGAGGAGCCGGGAGGCTCGGTCCCGCACACGCCTGAAGCAGCTCGCCGGCGCCTGGGTAGGCGGTCGAGATCTTCGTCTGCTCGTTGCACGGCAGGCTGTCGGGGTTCGCCTGGGTGCCAAGAAGCTCACACAGACCCGCAGCAACACCAAAAGCACTCGGGGTCGAGTCCACCTTGGACATCGCCGCACCGAGCGTGACACCGGTCTGCCCGACGGCTACCTCGAGGGCACGCGCCTCGCCCGCCATGGCGAACGTGGACGACAGAGCCCCGTGGGCAGTCCCGACGGGAAGAACCAAAGCGGCGAGGAGCGCCGCCAACATCAGTACTACAAACACCTTCCGCATAGACCTCTCCTTCTCTCGCACTTCTCGGTCACTCACCGCTTCCATATAACGACGCAACGAGAGGCCCGGTTGCTCCTAGTGGTATTTCGCCGGAATTCCGCCCCTACGCCGGCCTAGATGCCCCGATTGACCGCTACGTTCCGTTCTGTTATCGGCTCAAAATGTAAACAGTTGAGGTTTCTGAGGCAATGAATTTTTGGTCCGCCGGGTGAAAGAAAAGCCCCAAATGGGTGCATTCGAGTCGAAAAAGGGCAGGTCAGAGGCCCTGTGGGCTCAAATCGGACACTTTGTGGCCTCCGGAAAAGACTTTTTCTGGGTGGAGGCCGGGTGAGGGCCTACCCCAGGATCGAGGTCGGCCGATCCTCTAGATGAGATCGCAGGCGGCGGCCCCGCCCTGCTCGAAGGTGGCGGCGTCACAGTAGGCCGCGCGCGGAAAGTAGTCGCCGAGGACCTTCTCGGGCGGGGTTCCTTCGGGGACGTTCTGGATCGCCTGGCGAAAGCGGGGGGCCGGCAGCATGTGGCGGTAGATGACCACCCCGTCGTAATAGGCACCGCCCCAGGGAAGCCAGTTCACTCCCTTGACGGACGGTCGCTCGGGTCCGAGATCACGAACGTGAAGTAACCCTCGGAGTCGACGACTATCTCGTGATCGGGGATACATGCGGCGACTCGTTGTGTCGCGAGCTCGTTCTGACAGATGGAGAAATAACGCACCTGTCGCGGCGCGGTCACATCGGTTCCTGCGCGCGTATCCGGAAACGTTGGGGCGCGTGTGCGAAACACGAACACATCTCCCCAATCCCGCGAGATGCGCACATATAGATAAGCGATGTGCAGGTTCGCATAGAACCCGCTGTTCACGTACGGCATCGCGTCGGTTACTGGATTGGATGGAAAGCGTTCACGGATCTCGCGATCGGGTCCGTAGAAACGTCGGAAGCGCGGCTCCTCGGTCGTTCCCGGAAACGGAAGAACGCGGGGGATTGCATCCGGGAAGTCCGACTCGCGCATCAAGTTGTTGATCGTCCCGCCGTCTGAAGGTGGCAGCGGCTCGCACTGTCCGAACTGCAGCTTTGTCACTCCGCCCGGCGCATCGAGCGTTACCGTCGGCAAAGGCACCATGCCTGCGGGATCTTCGGGATCGTCGCTGACATAGACGCGATAGATGAGGAATCCGCTCGGATTCGGGAGCCCACCTTCCATCGCCCCCGCATAAATGGTGTTTGTTTCCCTCCGTTCGGGCGGCGGATTGAACACCACGTATGCCGTGTACTTGTGTGGGCCACCGGAGCGCACGCGCTCGGTGAATGGATTGCTGCTTCCTTTGTCGGGGGCAAGCTCGACATCGGCCAGCGCGTCGATCGGACGTCCGGCCTCGTCGTAGACGTGGAACGAGAAGTAGCGCGCATGGGGGTACTGCCCGTTGATGATGAGGCGACTTTGCGGCAGTGAGGTGAACCGAGTCATCCAATAAGTGGAGGAGTCGTCGGGAAATGCGAAGTTGAGCCGCTCGTCGTCGAGCAAGAACGGCCACGAACACCCGACCTGCCCTCGCGCCGGGGCAGTCCCGGCAAGACTTCCGGCGACGAGTACGACGACTACCGCCGCCCGACCAAGACGCCCCGCGTTCATCCCACCCACCATCTACCC
>DATADF010000019.1:0-4218 GCA_036258695.1 Actinomycetota bacterium | reverse complement strand
GCGGATTGCCTCGAGCTCCTCCTCCGAAGCGGGCCGAGCGCCGCGCGACTCAAGTGCCATCAACAAGGCCTGCACGTCCGAGTGCCCGACCCACAGATATGCGGCGGGGATTCCCAGCGAATCGGTCGGATGCACCAACGGCCCCACCGCGTGTCCGTGAGCAAGTTCCTCATAGCCTTGCCCGGCGACCAAGACCAGGCCCATCTCATCTGATACATCGTCGATCGTCACCTGAGTCGCGAGTACGTAGCGGCTGATCGCCTCCGGCAGAGTGTCTTTCAGCTCCGGCTCGAAGTGACAGAGCACGGCCTCCTCTATGGCAAACGCCTCGAGGAATCCCACCATCCGGCCGTGCACCGTGAGAAGTGCAGCTTCGCGCGCGTCACCGACTTGCATGTCCTCGAAGGACTGAGTCAGGATCTGGTGGAGAAACCACAGATGCTGTGGCCCGTGGAACTGCAGCTTCCCGCGCTCGGACCGGTCCGCAAAGACCACTCCATCAGGCCCCCGTTCTGCCGCGCTCATGACTCAATCTTCTATCCTCCGCGGCGTGGACCTCGCCCTCACCTCCGAACAGGAGATGGTGCGCAAGACCGCCCGTGAGTTCGCCGAGCGGGAGATCGAGCCCCACGTCCGCGAATGGGACGCGAGGGAGTCGATGGACCGGGACATCGTCGGCCGTCTGGCGGAGGTCGGCTTCCTCGGCTCGGTCCTCCCCGAGCAGTACGGGGGCCTCGGCCTCGACAATCTTTCCTACTGCCTGATCATCGAGGAGCTCGGCCGCGCCGATTCGTCGGTCCGAGGCATCGTCTCCGTGAACGTCGGCCTCGTCGCCAAGACGATCATGAAGTGGGGCACAGACGCGCACAAAGAGGAGTGGCTACCTAAGCTCGCGTCGGGACAAGCCCTCGGGTGCTTCGGACTTACCGAGCCAGGCTCCGGATCCGATGCCGCCGCGCTCGCAACGCGCGCCAGGCGCGACGGGGACGACTGGGTGCTCAGCGGCTCCAAGATGTTCATCACGAACGGCACGTGGGCGGGGCTGGCATTGATCTTCGCCCGCACCGGTGAGGAAGGGCCGCGCGGCCTCACTGCATTTCTCGTGCCTACGGAGTCACCGGGATTCTCGGCTCGGCCGGTTAAAGGAAAGCTGGGTCTGCGGTCCCAAGACACGGGCGAGCTGAGCCTGGAGGAGGTGCGCGTACCCGACGCCAACCGGCTCGGAGAGGTTGGGCAGGGATTCAAGGTCGCTATGTCCGCGCTCGACAACGGCCGGATGTCGCTCGCGGCCGGATGCGTCGGGATCTGCCAAGGGTGTCTCGAGGCGAGCGTTGCTTACAGCTCGGAACGGTCCCAGGTCGGACGTCCGATCGCGCGCTTTCAACTCGTTCAGGAGTTGATCGCGGAGATCGGAGTCGACACCGAGGCCGCGCGCTTGCTGACATGGCGCGTCGCCGCGCTGGCCGACGCCGGCTCCCCGCACACCTTGGAATCGTCGTACGCCAAGTACTTCGCCAGCGAGGCCGCGGTCCGTGCCGCCAACGCGGCGGTGCAGGTGCACGGCGGCTACGGCTACATCGACGAGTACCCGGTCGGCAAGTACTTACGGGATGCACGCGTCACCACGCTTTACGAGGGCACCAGTCAGATTCAGAAGCTGATAATCGGACGCGCCCTCACCGGCGAGAACGCGTTTACGTAGCTAACGGAACGACGCGACGCGCGGCAGCGGTGCGCCGAGACGCCGACGGCGGCGCTGGTCCTGGGCGCCGAAGAACTCCAACAGCACTTGCGCGGTGCGGTCCGGCCATTCGAGCTGCGGCACGTGACCGCAGTCGTCCCACATGAGGACTTTGGCGCGCGGAAGTATGTGCTGCACGCGCGGCCCGAAGCGGGGCGTAATGAGGACGTCCTGGCGGCCGTAGATGTAAAGCGCCGGCGGAGTCATCTCGCATAGACGGGCCCAGAAACCCTGATCCCCGAATGGCTCCTCCAAATAGATATTGCGTGCCGCGGTGAAGAACGCGAGGCGAGCGCGCGGACTGCGCCAGATGTTCAAGAAGTCGTCGATGGCGGCGTCGTACCAGCCGTCGTCGATGCGGGACGGCTCGGCGAATAGTTGAGTCAGACCGTCCCGAAGCGTCTTGCGGGGCAAGCGGGAGAGGAGCATGCCCAGCTCGGCACGCGAGATCCGAGCGAGCAGCAGCATCGGACGTTTCGAGAACGCAGCTGCCGGAGCCAGACACGCGATGGCCTCGATCCGGTCCGGGTCGAGCATCGCCATCTCCATCGCGACGCGCCCGCCCATCGAGTTGCCCGCGATGCGGGCCTTTTCGTAGCCCATCTCGTCCATGAAGCGAAAGACGTGCTCCGCGAACCAGCGCGCGCTGTACCGCCCCCACGGCTTTGAGGACGCGCCGAAGCCCGGTAGGTCGAGAGCGCTTACCCGATAACGGCCGGACAAAGCCGGGACGACGGTGAGCCACGATGTCTTAGTCGCGCCCAGGCCGTGAAGGAGGATGAGCGGAGGCGCGGCTCGATCGCCGGCCGACAGCGCGCAGAACTCGATGCCGCCTGCCCTGACCCGATCGATCCAGTAACGCATCCCTCCCGCGTTGGGTCGGTCGAAACAGGGTTCGAAGTTCAGTGCGGCGTCGACGCTTCCGCGAACCGTCAGTCGTCGGTCGCGAAACGCCTCGATTCCGGAAAGACGCCCGGCATCGATCTCGGCCCATGTCGGTGCATCGGTTGTGATCTCAACCGTGGCGCGGCCGCGCGGTTTCTCGACGAAGCACGCATCGTGTTTGACGACGACGTCGCGGTGAATGCGACCGATGTGAAGACGAATCCGGCCCTCGACCGGGCTCGAGTCATTGCCCGTGAAGCGTTGAGGTAACTGCTCGATCGATGCGGCTACGTTGCCGGCCACAGGTGAAATGTTAAGCGTCTCCTTGCAAGCAGCGGCGACAATCCACAGCCTCAGTCTGTGGATATCTCCGCGAGGATCTCGGCGGCTATATCGCTTCTGTGGCTCGCTCCAATACCCTCAAAAGCCTCGATCCATTCTGCTCGTTTGTAGAGGCGATGAAGCACGTGCTCCCAGGTGAAACCGATGCCGCCATGCACTTGTATGGCGCGCTCGCAGGCCAGCACCGCCGCCTCCGCCGCAAAAGACTTCGCCGCGGCGGCCGCCATCGGGGCTTGCGGATCCTTCTCGGCCACGCACCACGCGGCCCAATACGCAAGCGAGCGCGCTCGCTCGGTATCCGCATACGTGTCCGCCAGTGGATGGGACACCGCCTGATATGTCCCTATTGGCTTGTCGAATTGCTGACGCGTCTTCGCGTGTTCGATAGCGAGCTCCTGCGCGCGCTGCGCTATGCCCACCGCTTCCAGAGCGAGCGCGGCGAGCAGGCGCAACCTGACCTCTCGAAGAACATCGTCGGCCGAGCCCGGCTCGACGACCACCGAGGCCTCGACGGCGTTCAACTCGAGCCGTCCCAAGCGACGAGTCCGGTCCACCGTCCGCAGAACCACGGGCGACGCCGAATCAGCCGCCAGCGACCAAACTCCGAGCCCATCGGAAGCCTTCGCAACAACTGCGACCGTGTCGCACAGGCCGAGATCGACGATCAACTCCTTCTGGCCGCTGAGCGTCCAGGAGCCGTTGCGGGGCTCGGCCTTCGTGCCGATCTCGCCGAGATCGCTGAGGTGGTATGCGCCGGGACCCTCGGCCCACGCGAGTGTGGCGGCGGCTCGTCCGGCGATCAGATCGTCGAGAGGCATGTCACTCACGGCGAGCACGGGTAGCGCCAAGGCGACGGTAGCGAGGTAGGGGCCGGGGAACAGGGCGTACCCGAGCTCCTCGAACAGAACGGCCTCGTCGAGATAGCTCGTGCCCGCCCCGCCGCGTGCCTCCGGCACCGACAAACCGATCCAGCCGAGCTCTCCTATCGCACGCCACAGATCGCGGTCCCATCCCTCGTCGCCGTCGGCGATCTCGGCTACGCGCTCCAGCGACAGCTTCTCGGACAGGAACTGCCGCGCCGAGCTGCGCAGCATTTGCTGTTCGTCGCTGAAGGCAAAGTCCATTAACGACTCCTGGGCAAACCCAATACGCGTTCAGAAATGATGTTGCGCAAGATCTCCGACGTGCCTGCCTCGATCGTGTTCCCGCGGCTGCGCAGCTGTTGGTACTGCCAATAGCCGTTCCAGACT
>DATADF010000018.1:0-15442 GCA_036258695.1 Actinomycetota bacterium | reverse complement strand
GCCTTTGCCGGGGGTTTGGAGTAGTCCATTTGGGCCCCCGGAAGGAGAGCAAGCTCCGAGTGGCGAACTCCAGATCCATGTCCCGACGGTCGGCCGCGGCCCTGATCTCCGCGACCGCGGTGGCCTCCGTTTTGGTGCCTCGGCCCGCCGCGCTCCGTGCTCAGGAGGACCTCGTTGCGGGCTACAAGGCCAACGACCGCAGCGTGGTCGCTCTCAACATTCTTCCTCCCGGGCAGGGGCGCTACATGAATGCGCTGGAGCTGCTTCAAGCGCAAGCCACCGGCGCCCAACCGCCTCACAACACCGATCAATGGGCGATGTACGACTCGCTTGTGCAGGCTGCGCCGAGTCTGAAAGCGAGCGACCTGACCAAGTACTTCAAGGACGCCTCGTTCGGCGTCAAGAAAGACGACGTCGAGCGCCAATACGAGCCGAGGCCGGGGGCCGTGGTGGTGAGGGATGCCTCATTCGGCGTTCCACACATCTACGGCAAGACTCGGTCGGATGCGCTGTTCGCAGCCGGCTACGTATCGGCCGAGGATCGCCTATTCATGATGGACGTGCTGCGCCACGTCGGACGGGGACGTCTCTCGGAGTTTCTCGGTGCAAGCGACGCCAACCTCGCCATGGACCGTGCCTGGTATCTAAACGCCGGCTACACCGAGGATGAGCTCTTCATGATGGGGGAGCGCTTGGTCGCACTGCACGACAGGCTCGGCTCCCAGGCGCTCACGGACGTCTACGACTACTCGGATGGGATCAATCAGTACATCGAAGAAGCCATGGCCGATCCGCGGAAGCTGCCGGGTGAGTACGAAGCCCTGCAGGTGGTGCCCGAACCGTGGCTGCCCACAGACACGGTTGCCATTGCCAGCGTGATCGGGGCCAGCCTGGGTGTCGGTGGCGGGCGCGAGCTCCAGAATGCAGCGTTCATATCCGCCCTCCAAAAGGAGGGCTTCTCCTACAAGCAGGCTCACGCGATCTTCGACGATCTGCATATGGCCGAGGACCCCGAGGCTCCCGTGCATACGAGCACGCGTTTTCCGTGGAACAACGACCTCGGGCCGGTGGACCCGAAAGCGGTTGCCGTTCCCGATGAGACCGAGGAGGTCGTGGAGCAGGCATCCGCCGCGATTTATCCAGACGTGATCGACGGGCCCTTTGGTCCGATTCGTCTCAGCTTCCCGAGAACCGCCAGCAATGCCTTGCTCGCCGGAAGATCGATCTCGAAAACCGGGCGGCCACTCGCAGTCTTCGGCCCTCAGACCGCCTATTGGTCGCCCGAGATCCTGATGGAACTGGATATTCATGCTCCCGGGATCGACGCTCGCGGTGTGGGCTTTCCGGGAATCTCTCTCTACGTCCTCCTCGGTCGAGGTAGCGATTACGCCTGGAGCGCCACGTCTGCTAGTGGGGATCTCGTCGACATCTTTGCGGAGCGCCTGTGCGATCCGGAGGGAGGCGACGCTGCCCTCGACAGCACCTACTACATAGACGACAAGGGCAAGTGCGTAGAGATGTACTCGCGCACCGACCAGTGGTTTGCAAAGCCCAGCGCCGGCGGCATCCCGGAGGAACCCGCGCCCGACCGGCTCATGATTGAGATGACGACGCAACGCACGGACGACGGAATCGTGCAGGCGCGCGGGATGGTCGACGGCGAGCCGGTCGCTTTCGTGAAAAAGAGATCTACCTGGGGTGCCGAGGTCGACAGCGCTCTAACGTACGTCGAGATTCAGGATCCAAAGGTGATCAACGGTCCGAAAGACTTCCGGCGCGCGTTCGGGCGGTTCGGGTTCACGTTCAATTGGTTCTATCTCGATTCCAAGAACATCGCGTTTCAGTTAGTCGGCTACCACCCCGAGAGGGCTAAGGGAGTCGACGTCGATCTCCCGAACTGGGGTACACCTCGTTGGGATTGGAGAGGCAGACTCGCGCTCAACGAGACTCCGCACGTCACCAATCCTCGCAGCGGCTTCATCGTGTCCTGGAACAACAAGCAAGCGCCTGGATTTCGGGAGAACGATGGGCGCTCTACCTACGGGCGGGTGCATCGCTCGATGCTTCTCGAGCAGCCGCTGCGCAAACTGTCACACCGCAGAGAAGTCACCGTGCTCGATCTGGTGAAGATCATGGAGAACGCCGCCACTCAGGATCTGCGGGGTTACGCGGTTCTGCCCTACATGCTGAAGGCTCTCGGCACGCCGAAGGAGGAACGGCTGGCGCGTGCGGTTGGGCTCCTGAAGGACTGGATAAAGGCGGGTGCGCACCGCCGTGATCTCAACGCGGACGGCTCTTACGACCATGCACCGGCGGTCGCCCTCATGGACGCGTGGTGGGAGCGTGCCCTCGAGGCGATCTTCGAGCCGACTCTCGGAGGGGCCTACCCAGTTTTTCCTGGAGATCATGACGACGAACCCGGGCCGGTCGGCAGCGCGTACAACGATGGGTTCTACAGCCAAGTGGAGAAGGACTTACGCACCATCCTGGGACTCAAAGTTCGCGGCAAGTTCTCGCGCATTTATTGCGGGAAAGGGAAGTTGTCCGCCTGTCGTGACGCGCTGCTAAAGAGTCTTGAGGCTGCCGTGGCCGCGCTCGAAAGCGAGTTCGGCGCCGATCCAGACAGCTGGGACCCCATCGAGGAATCCGATTACATCCAGTACACCACGCTCGGCGTACAGGGCCAGGAGCCGATGCAGTGGCAGAACCGGCCCACCTTTCAGCAGGTGCTTGAG
This sequence comes from Actinomycetota bacterium, assembly GCA_036258695.1. Classification (GTDB taxonomy): domain Bacteria; phylum Actinomycetota; class CADDZG01; order CADDZG01; family WHSQ01; genus DATADF01. Next base: position 12,707 of record DATADF010000018.1, on the reverse strand, counting down.
TTTCGGTAGCTAACCCAACAGCACCATGAAGATAAGAGCCGTAGTTCTCCTCGGAACACTCGCGTTGGCAAGCTCCTACTTCACGCCAAGTTCGAGCGCGCGCGAGCAGGGGCCGGCGCCGAGCGTCGTCGAGGAATACCGCGTGCCAACCGAGTGGGGGACGATCTACGGCTGGGTCGAGCGTCCGGCGGGGCCGGACAAGGTTCCGATCATCCTCACCTACTCCCCTTATGCCGCAACGACTAGCCCGGCCCCAGGCGAGGAGATCGACTTCGGCGACGGCACAGTGTCCGGCGCCTTCGTCCCACGGGGCTACGCGCGCGCTCTCTTTCACCTCGTCGGAACCGGCAACTCCGGGGGCTGCTACGACTACGGCGGCCTCCGCGAGCGAAAAACTGGCTACGCAGTCGTTGAGTTCCTGGGCGAGCAGCCGTGGTCCAACGGACGCGTAGGGATGCTCGGCGGCTCCTACGACGGCACGACGCAATTGGCAGCAGCAGTGGAGAACCCGCCGCACTTGGTGACGATCATTCCCCAGGTCCCGATCTCGCGGTGGTACGACTACACCTACGGGCAAGGGGTCCGGTTCTACTCGGGCTTCGCGACGCCGCTGGTGTTCGACGTCGGGTACAACCAGATTCCGATGCTCACATTCACGCCCACAGATCCGGCGACCGCAGAAGCGCTGGTCGACAGCGTCCGTCCGTGCGAGACGCTGTACCACCAGCAGCGCGGCTTCCTTCCCGATCCCGTGTACGACGGGTTCTGGGCGGAGCGCGACTACCGGATCCGCGCCGAGAACATTCGCGCAAGTGTCTTGTTGGAGGGAAGCTGGGTCGATTACAACGTTCATCCGATCAACAGCATCGAGATGTGGAAGGTGCTGCCGCGGGACATCGAGGCGCGCCTCGTCATGGGACAGCAGGGCCACGCCGGTGCAAACCTGACCGATTCCGCCCAGGTACGCCTCGCATGGTTCGATTACTGGCTGAAAGGCGAGAACAACGACATTCTCAAGAAGCTGCCGACCGTCACGAGCCAGCTGAACAATCAAGAGATCGTCACTTACGAGAAATGGCCACCGCGGGGAACGCGCAAGGTCAAGCTCCCACTGCTCGACGACACCGCGCCAAACACTCTCGAGATGGCCAATGGGGACAGCCAGGAGTGGAACGACTTCGACCCGCTGCTAAGTGAGGTCGATGTTTTGGCCGGTCGGGCACCGAGCACATCCGTGCTTTTCTTCGGCCCCCCTCTCGAGGAGCCGCTTCACATCGCAGGCTCGCCTCGACTGAAGACGTGGGTGACCTCGAATATGGAGTCCACGCATCTGACGCCGGTACTTTTCGATGAGTCGCCCGACGGGGTCCGAAGGGTTATAACGCGGGGGCTATTGAATTCGCGGAATCGCGAGTCGATCAACAACTCTCTGCCCATACCTCTCGGTGTGCCGTGGGGGGGAATCGTGCGATTTCAGCCGACCGACTATGTGCTACCGGTAGGTCATCGCCTCGGAGTCGCGATGATGTCGATGAACCGTGCGGAGGCGCTCTACCCGGACGAGACAAGAGCAACGAACGAGATCGAGCTCAAGGGACGAACCATGCTGCTGCTCACGGTGATCGCGCCGGATACCAATCTGTGGTGATCCAACGCCACGCGTCGGACCACCGCTAAGCGGTTCATGAAGGATTTGTAATCCTGGCTTAATTGGGCCTTCATCTAACTCCTCCATAAAGAGAGGTAGCCGGGCAATGGACCCGGAGGACCTCATAAGGAGGAGGAAACATGCAGGAATCGTCTCCGGCCAAGAGTCGTAGACGTGTCGCCATCGCGGGACTCTGTGCCACCGGACTCATCGCGGTTGCGGGGGCCTCGCAGGGAGCCACGCACACCGTTCGCGCCACTGGAAACCGTACGTGGAAGCCTGCATCGTTGAGCGTAGCTTCCGGCAGCAAGGTCGTGTGGCGGAACCCCACCGACGACAAGCACAACGTCGTTTCCTACAAGGGTCCGTGGAGCAAGAAGTCGACTCTTGCGGAGGGTGGCCGTACGAGCTTCACGTTCCGCAAAGCGGGGACATACAAGTATCGCTGCACGCTGCACTCCGCTGTGTCCGACGGCAAGTGCAACGGGATGTGTGGCCAGGTTCGGGTCTCATAAACCGGGCCCCTCGGAGTACTCGGCGCCTTCGGGTTACGAGAAACGCTCGGCTAAGTGGGACCAGATTGGGTGATTCCTCAGATGGGGATGGGGATGAGTCCGGCGAGCGTTAGCTTCGACGAGAGGTGATTGATGCGCCGAGCGCACATCTTGTTGATCGAAGACGATCCCCGCATTCGTGACATCGTCGAACGGGGGCTGGGGCCACGCGGTTTCACCGTCACCTCGGCCCCCGACGGCGCGAGCGGATCCGCTCTGGCAATGAACCTGGACGTGGACCTCGTGTTGCTCGATCTCAACCTCCCGGATTCCCAAGGGCTCGAAGTCCTGAATGACGTCCGACTCGCAAAACCGCGCCTGCCGTTCATCATTCTCACGGCGATCGATGACCTGGGGTCAAAGGTGGGCGGTCTCGAGGGCGGCGCGGACGACTACATCACGAAACCGTTTTCGATCGACGAGCTCATCGCCCGTGTTCGAGCCCGTCTGCGCTGGCATGAGAACGAAGTCACCGTGCTAAAAGCCGGTCCAATCACTCTGGACCTGACCGCCCATCGCGCACTGGTCGACGGCAAGGACGTGCCGCTGTCCGCGAGAGAACTCTCACTGCTCGCGGCATTCCTGCGTCACCCAGGACAGGTCTTGTCCCGCGCACAGCTGTTGGACCTGGTGTGGGATCTGGAGTTCGACCCGGGTTCGAACGTCGTCGACGTACACGTGGCCGCATTGAGACGCAAACTCGGGGCCGACGCGATCGAGACGGTTCGGGGCTCCGGCTACCGGCTCATTCTCACCGCTGCCGAAGGGGCAAAGTCGTGAAGGCTGCCGTTGGAGCACTGCTCGGATCGATCATCGTCTTTTTCGCCGCGCTCAAAGGCGTGGGCCGACCAACTCCGCCACCTGCCCCTCCGGCCATCCGTCTCGCCGGGGTCGGTGCTCCCACCACGCCGGCGACTCCAGCCGTGAGCCCTACTCCCACGGACGACGACGAGATCGAGCACGAAGTCGAGGACGAGGACCTACAGGACTTCGACGACAACTCGGGACCGGGATCCGTCAATTCCGGCCGCCGATCCGATAACTAGGAAGGGCTAGGCCATCGCGACAGGTGGGCAACGCGTGTGGCCTTTGTGGCTTCGGCTCGTTGCGCTCTACACGACCCTTGTTCTCTCTACGCTGCTTCTCGTTGCGGCGGTCGTCATCTATCTGGTCTCGGCGCACCTAGAGACTGAGTTGGACCGGCGACTACTGGCGATCGCCGAGTCCTTCGCATTGGGTCCCGCTCGCGTGGCCGGAGACGCGGAACAACTCGCTATCGAGACGCGAGCTTGGCTCGCGACCAATGCGTTTGCCCGTGACGAAGTCGTCGTCGTACGTCTGCAGGACGACCGGGTTCTTCGCCCCGCCGGAGGTACTCCGCCGAGCGACGTGGGAATCTTCCCGGCCGTGCTGTCGGAGTCGGAGTCAGGACTGCGATCGAGCCCTGTGGACGGCCGGGCCGGCAGGCTGTTGGTGGTGCCAGTACGAGATGGTGATCAGCAAGTCGGAACGTTCGTTGCGGCCGGGTCGACTGAACGCATCGACGAAACGCGTGATGCCCTGCTGCAGGGCATCGGGATCGCGGGCTTCGCAGGAATCGGGTTCGCCGCCGTACTGGGCGCCATCACCGTGAGGCGCACTTTGCGACCTCTGAGTGCGGTATCGAGCGAGGCCGGCGCGATCGAAAGAACCGGTGACCTGACGCGCCGGGTGAATTACGAGGGTCCGGCCGATGAGGTCGGACGGTTGGCAGGGACCTTCGACGCCATGATCACGCGACTTCATGAGTCTTTTCAGACTCAACGTCAGTTTCTGTCGGATACGTCGCACGAGCTGCGCACTCCTCTGACCGTCGTGCGCGGTCAGCTCGAGTTACTACAGCGCGAACTAGCCGACGCGTCTCTAAAACAAGCCCTCGCAGCCTCCGTCGAGGAGTTGGATCGCATGAGCCGGATCGTCGACGACCTGTTGCTGTTGGCGCGTCTCGACGAGGGTGTGGCTTTGAGGCGCGACCCGGTTGAGGTTGAGCTCGTCCTTCAAGAAGCGCTCCTGCGCGGCATGCTGTTGGAGCCTCGCGAGGCTTCGGTCGATGTCGAGCCCGAGCTGTTCGCACTCGCCGACCCCGACCGCCTCTTGCAGGTCCTTACGAATCTGATAACGAACGCGATCAAGCACGCCGGTCCGGAAGCCAAACTCATCCTCGCCGCTCGCCGAGCCGGCGGGCGCGTGCAGATCGATGTCACCGACACGGGACGGGGGATCGCGCCGGAGGACCTCCCTCACGTTTTCGAACGGCTCTACCGGGGCTCTCCGGGGGGACGCTCTGCCGACCGGCCCGCGGGGGCCGGGCTCGGGCTGGCCATTGCTGCGTCGCTCGTGAAGGCGATGCAAGGAGAGATGCGAGTGGCCTCCACGCCGGGGGTGGGAACGACGTTCACAGTGCTGCTGCCCGAGAGTCCCACGCAACCCGCTGCCCAGGGCTGAGTGCCCGGCCGGCGGAGCAGCAACCGACCCGCTAGCGCCGCCGACCCACCGGGAGATGCCCGGATCCGATACGGCGGGGGAAACTACGACAATGGTAGGAGCCGGCTAGTGGAGGGGGCCGAGGCCCGCCCTCGCGGCGCTCTTCTGCGCGATGTTCCTTTCCTCATCTCCGTCGGGATCATCGCCTTGCTCGCCCTGGTAGCGCTCGCGCCGGGACTGTTCGGCGCAGGCGATCCCTTTGACTGTTCGCTGGATCGCTCGCTGGAACGGCCGAGCCTGAGGCATCCGTTCGGGTTCGATTTTCAGGGCTGCGATTACTACACCTTGGTCTTGTATGGGGCGCGGTCGTCGCTCGCGGTCGGCGCGGTGGTCGTCGCAGGTACCGCGCTGCTCGGGGTCCTCGTGGGCAGCATCGCGGGGCTGAAGCAAGGCATCTTCGACGCGATCGTCGGCCGCCTGGGCGACGCGGTCCTGGCCGTCCCCCTGATTCTCGGCGGCTCGTTGATCCTCACGTTCATCGAGGGGAGGAGCACGCTTCATGTGATTTGGGTGCTCGTCGTGCTGGGCTGGCCTCCGATGGCTCGATTGGTTCGGTCACACGTACGTCGGGCCAGGACCGAGACGTACGTGGAAGCCGCCCGCGCGCTGGGAGCCGGCGATGGGCGGCTTCTTCGCGTCCACCTCCTGCCGAACGTCCTATGGCCTGTCGTGATCTTCGGCGCGAGCTATGTGGCCGTCGCAGTTACGGCAGAGGCTTTGTTGAGCTTTCTCGGGGTGGGGTTAGAGCTTCCCGCCATCTCGTGGGGACTGATGCTGTCCGAGGCCCGCTTTCGTATGTTGCAGTCGCCGCACCTCCTGATTCCCGCCGCCTTCCTGTCGGCGACGGTGACCGCGTTTGTCTTTCTGGGCGAGGCCCTGCGCCGCAATCTCGATCCGCAGGAGATGGGAGCAGCTCGATGAGAGGCCTCATCCTCCGCCGCGCGCTTCAGGCTTTCCTCACGCTGTTGCTTGTGACACTGGTCATTCATGGCGCGCTCGCGTTGTTGCCGGGCGAGCCGATGCGCGGAGTGTTCGGCCCTCGCCGGCCCGACCCGGAGGTGTTCGACGCGTTACGGAAGATGTACCACCTCGATCTTCCTTGGCCGCTGCGCTATCTGAACTATCTGCAGGATCTCTTCACCGGCGATTGGGGCAACACGTTGCCGGGAGACGTTAGGGGGGCTGCTTACGTAGGACCTCCCGTGACGACCGTCGTGTCGGCAGCCGTTCCGTCGAGCATCCGACTGCTGCTTCCAGCCCTGATCATCCAAGTGGGGGCCGGCATTCTCGGCGGCATCTACGCGGTCCGCCGACGAAGGGAACGATCGGGCGTCGCCTTGTACACGGCGGCGGTCTTGTTGCTCGGAATTCCCGTGGTCGTCGTCGCGTACTGGTTGCAGATGGTGTTCGCGTGGAACCTCGATTGGTTTCCAACCATCGGGCTGACAGGGTGGAGAGCGTATGTGCTTCCCGTGCTCAGCCTTGCTCTGGTGACCACGCCGCTGACGATCCTGTTCACGCGATCGCAGCTACAAGACGTGCTTCTCTCAGGCTTCGTTAAACCGGCGCGCGCCCGAGCCATACCCGAGCAGCGCATCGTCGGGGTGCACGCACTCCGGGCGTCGCTTGGACCCGTCGCGACCTTCGTGGCTGCCACCTTCGGGCAGTTGCTGACTGCGCTGGTGATCGTCGAAACGATCTTTCGGATCCCGGGCTACGGACATTTGGTCTACGACTCGCTGCTGGCTCGGGACCGCACCCTGCTGATCGCGCTCGTTGTGCTGTCCACCGCCGCGGTCTTGGTAATGAACTTCATCGCCGACATGATTCACATCGCGGCGGACCCACGTGTGCGGGAGCAGGTCGCGACGAAAACGGCTTAGATGGCTAGGACGGAGGAGCCGCGTGGACCAATAGCTAGGGAGCGACGTACTTCTGGACAAACTGCCGCAGCTGTTTGTCTGCAGAGGCGTACTCGATCTGCGTTTCCTCCCCTTCGTCGAAGAAGGCGAGCATCGGGCAGTCCTCGTCGGTGGCCTCGAGGGTAGTGCTGGCGATCTCCTCGCCCGACTGGGCTGCATAAAGCGTGACGTCGTACTCGGCGTCATAGAGCTGGACCGAGAAGGTCTCGTCGGACTCATCGGATTTGTAGCCCTCGCACGTCTTCACGAATGTCTCTTTCGTCCGATCGAGGCACGCGACCAGCTCGGTCTTCTCCACGTCCGGGAACTGAGCAACCCACCCCTCGGGGAAGTCGAGGGTCATCTCGGTGAGCTCGGGTGCCGCGCCCTCGAACGCAAGCATTGGATGTATCGCGTCTGCGCTGGGGTCATAGGGGGCCGCCGCGGCTACGGTGCCGCCCGCGCACACCTGCTCGATGTCCGTGCTGAAGAGTTCGACCGCCGGTGTAACCCCGCCCCCGGCATCGGTCGCTGTGTCTGCCCCGTCGTCGCCACCGCCACAAGCGGCCAGTGAAACTAGCGCCACGAGGCCCAAGAGAAGCAGCCGCTTGAGCGGTTGGGGGGTGGCGCGCATGCTCGGACGTTAGGTGTCCGACGCGCGGCAGTCAACCCTTCCACACAGATCGGCGGCGTGAAGGCCGTCCACGCGGCATAAAAAAGGCGGCCGCCCATGCGGGCGACCGCCTTTCTAAATAGCCAGCTCTACTTGATGGCCCAATCCACGGTGATCTGGGGCTCGCCCGTCCAGTTGCAGTAGTACACGGTGTAGGTGCCCTTCTTCAGCGAGATCGTGAAGTTCTCGGCTTGGGAGCCACCAATGGGCTGGTCGGAGGTGGCGATCACGTTGCCCTTGGAGTCCCGGAGCTCGGCGGCCCAGTCGAGCTGGTTGTGGGACACGGTGGTGAGTGTCGCCCGAGGCTTGGTGATCTTTACCTCGTAGGAGTTGACGTCCACCGGAGCCGAGGGGACCTCGGGCCCACTGCACTGCCCGAAGACCGTCGGGTTCGGCGTTACGTCCGTATACGTGAACGTGCCGGACGTCTGCAGGCTGCTCGACGCGGTCGAAGGCAGAGCCGTCAGCGCCAGACCTGCGGCCAAAACGATTGCGAACTTGCGGTATGTCCTCATGATCCCCTCTCTTATCGTGCCTACTGTCTGGAACTAGGTTCGGTGTCTCTCGTCCCTGTCCTGCGAGGTCGTCCCGGGAAGGGAACTCGTACTGCCTGCGCCTCGCACGCACCCCTTCAAATACGGTTTCGGAGCCCATCGGTAACCTGGGGCTCCGGCAATCGCCGAAGACACAGCGGGAAGCATCAGCGAGTCGCTCAGCGTTGACTACACGCCGGCGCAAACCAGAAAATCGGCGGGTGGACGCGGGGGCGGGGCTCGTCGAACCCGACGTCCGGCTCCTGACGCTGGCGGCTTTCATGATCGTCGCGTGGTACCTACTTCTCGGGATCTTGACATTGCTCCGCTGGCCCCGAACGCCGCGCGCGGGCCAGCCCACTAACGAGCTGCGTCCCGAACCGCCGGCAATCGCGAACCTCTTGGCGAACGGTTGGCTCTTGAACGAAGACGCCATGCCGGCCACGCTTCTCGATCTCTCGGCTCGCGGCTTCGTAGTGATTGAGGATCGCGGCGATGGTGTGATGCAGTGTCGATTGCCTCGCAGGGGCCCGTCGACCGGCCGACTCGAGCCCTATGAACAGCAAGTCGTCCAACACTTGGAGGAAGTCGCCGCCGATGGTGTAGTCCCCGCGGGGGCGCTGACTACCGGACCGAAAGAGGACTCCAAGAAGTGGTGGAAGTCATTCCGCGACGAGGTCGGGAAGGACGCCAAGAAGCGGGGTGTGGCCAGAGAGTTCTGGCCCGTGCGACTGACGGTGCTCATGCTCATCCTGGGGGTTCCAATCTGGCTCGTCGTCCAGGGGGCAACGGGTTTCAACGAGGCCGAAGACGTTCATCAGACCCCGTTTCTGACCGTCATCACTTACACGATGTGGGCAGCGTTGGTGCCGATACTGCTCCTAAGCGGGACGTCACGACTGCGGGACACCGTCGCTGGACGCACGGCGGCTGCTCACTGGCTTGGGGTACGCGAGAGCTTGGAGGCGCTCCCGTCGTTTCCCGAATTGCCCCCAAGCGCCGTGGTGACTTGGGAACGCCACCTCGCGTATGGGGCTGCCCTCGGCGTCGCGGGCCGCGCCGTCCACACGTTGCCGTTCGGTGCCGAACATGCCAGACGGGCATGGACTGACTACGGCGGCCAGTGGCGACAGGTACGCGTGCGCTACCCGATCTTGCGGCCGGGATGGGGGACCCACCCAGGCCTCGCCGCGCTCCTCGGCCTTTTGAGGATCTTGTTGTCGCTAGGAATCTTTTGGCTTGTTAGAGCGGTCGGGCTCCTGCAGACATCGACCTACGGAGATCCGGCTCCGTGGTGGGCAACGATCGTCGTCGTCGCCATTCCTCTCGGTCTCATTACGTTCCTCATATGGTCCGGCGTCGGGCTGGGTTGGGCGCTGCTCGACTTGACCGGTGGGTCGTCGGTGACCGGCGAGGTGCTGAGAACGCGAACGAGAAAAAAGCTGACGGGCGACGATGAATCCGACGTGACGTACCACGTTGCCGTTTATCCCGGGACGAGTGCCGAGATACGCGCGTGGCGCGTGAGCGCGCAGAAGTATCGCTATTTCCACCAAGGCCAAGTCGTGACGGTGAGTGTCACGCCACGGCTCGGCTACGTTCGCCTGCCCGAACAAGAGAGTCGCTAGAAGAAATTGGTGCCCAAGGAATCGAACTTCGAACCGCGAAGTCGGCGCTAGGGGAGATTGGCGTCAGATTGGGCAGGGCTGTCGGTAGTTAGCTCGAACAGAGGCGCGACACCGACGATGATCCCGACCGCGAATAGGTACAGCGGCAGCCACAGGCTGACGGTCTCTGGATAGATCGAGGGCAGTCCCCCGGAGAGATAGGGGTGAAACGCGAGCCGCGTCTCGGCGACTTGGTAGCTCGTGATTGCGAGAAAGTAACCGGCTGTTGCTGCCGCTAGAAGGAAGCCCGCGATGACACTTCCCAACAGGCTACGAACCTTGAACAGATACCTTCGAAAAGCCATGACCAAGAGAAATACGACGACCGCTCTACTGACCCAGAGGAAGTACCAGTCGATCTCCAGGTGCATCTCTTCGTAGAAACGGCGCAGGTCGGGGTGACGGATGTTTTCCGAGTTCGCCTCTCCGATCGCGATCCAGATCAACAGATAGACGAACGGGAAAAGGCAAACCAGCGCAAAGAGGATCCTGACGGGGAGGGCCCGGTTCATGCACCCGTTTTACCGCCGGCTAGGGGCGGATGTTGCAAGGCCGGAGCGGCGTGCGCCGCTCCGGCCCCACTTCAGCCTCTCCTGATCTGCGAGCGAGTCGCTAAAGGCGGATGCGTTTCCTGCCTTCTTCGTTCGTTGCGTCCTGCTTGGGCCACACGATGCGGTGGAGGCCGCACCTCTCCGCCCTCAATCTGAACCGGGAGTTCTCGTCGAGGGTGTCGGAGTCGACTCGGCGCCACTGGTCATTGGCACGGCGCTGCAGAATGACCCGCGTCGACGCCTTGTCCGGTAGCACACGGCCGGTTATAGGCCCACCGTTGCGGCACCGCTCTGGGCCTCCCGCCTTGATCTTGACGCGAACCAGGACGTCGACCGGGGTCGAGGCATCGCCTGCACAAGTGGCTGTGGAACGAACCCGAGCGATGTAGGACGCGTTCTGCTGTCCGTTCAGGGTCACATTCCAAGTGCCGTCCCCGAGCACCGCGACTGCTTCGACGACGTCGAAGCTCTCGGTCCCGGCGACGCGGCGCGTGATCTCAACCTCGAGCGGTCCGGTGCAGTTGGCATCCCGGGTCACCGTTCCCGAGAGATCGAACGGCTGGTTGAACCTAACGAGCTGACGCGACGCCGCCAGGGTAGTAGTGGCACGTCCCCGACCCGCAGTTGGCGAGGCCGGCGTCGCCGTTGGGCTGGCAGTTGCCGTAGCGGTCGGTGTCGCAGTAGCGGTCGGAGTCGGGCTCGTGGGCGGTGGGGGTGGCGGCTGACCGCCTCCGCCTCCGCCTCCGTCGCCGAGCGGGAACCATGTCTTGGTGGCCGTGTCGGTCGGCTCGCCGACTTGAAACACGTCGTTGTTACTGATCGTTTCGATCCACGCCCGTACGCTCACCGTTGCGCTAGCCGTGACGGGTTGGATGGTGATCCCGAAGGTCACCTGTCCGTTGCCGTCTGTGGGACCGACCTCCGCGTGCACCGTGGTGTTGCGTCCGGGTTGGCCCTCGGTCTGAGCCTGGTTGTTGCCCTGCACGTCGCCAAACGTCGTGCCTCCCTGCCCGGTCGGGTTGGGCCCGGTGGCCGGGTTACAGAAGGCGAGCTCGCGGGTCTCGGTCGGTTCCGTGGCGGGGGTGTCGAGCGTCTGTACGACGTCGACGATTCCACCCACGATCGGATCCCCGTTGACGTCGCCCACCGTGACGGTGAACTCGTTGCATGTGCCGGCCGCCGCGGAGTCCTGCTCGGGCGACATAGTCAAGGTCGTCGGCGGAGGCGGGGGCGCCAGCCAAGTCTTGAGCAGGATGTCGGTCTCGTCGTTGTCGACGGTCCCGGGCGCCTCACTGTCGCAATCGCCTCCGTCCTCGGGCGCTCCGTTCGGGTCGAATTGGTCGTCGTCACCGTCGTGGCTGATCCACACGCAAATGACGTCGGTCGCGTTGTTCGGGTCGAATGCGTTCGGATCGTCCTGATCGTAGGTCGCCGTACAGGTATTGCTGGGCGTCGGATTGTTGCTCGGGCATTCGAAGTCGCGAAAGCCGGGCGTCAGGTTCGTGTTCGGTCCCGAAACGATCTCGAAGTCGATCAGCTGCCCCTCGGGCAATGTGATCGGATTGCCGCCCGCATCGAAGAAGTTGCACGTCATCGTGTGGACCGCGTTGTGCGCGTTCGTATCTGACTCCGGCGTGCAGTCCAGCCGCGCCGGCCGCAGCCACGTCTTCGTCACGACGTCGGCGTCGTCTGCGTCGTCGGTGTCTCCCTGTGCCGCCTCGGCCGCGCAATCGGCGTCGTCGACGTCGTTGTTGGCATCCTCATCGACAAAGAAACAGATCTGGTCGGTGCCGGGATTGTTGCCACTGAAAGTGAAGGTGCACTGGCCCGCGGCCGATTCACCGGCGTCACAGATGTTGTCGGCGTCTGCCGGAGCGCCGGACTCGTTGCCCCCTGGATCGTTGGGGCTGCCGGCAAGGAACTCGGCATCGATCTGGCCACCGTGAACGCTCCCGCCTGCATCGGACATAGTGCACGTGACGGTGTGGGTGAAGCCCTCCGGATTGGTGTCCGTGTCGGGCGTGCAGTCCACGCGTACGTCGGCGACCGCGACCCAGACTTTCTGCACTTGGTCGTTGGGCTCGCCGGCCTGAAAGGCGTCATCGTTCGCGACGCCCTCCTCGTCCGACCACACATTGATCGTGTCCGTGCCGGCCGTGTTGCTCGTGTAGGTGTAGGCGCACTGGAACGGTGCGGCGGCATCGGTCTGACACTCGAAATCCGACGGGTCGGCCCCGGGGTCGCCCGGGCCGTCCACGTCGAAGTTGATCTCTTGCGCAGCGCTAGATGTCGTCGCCGTAATGGTGTGGTTGCTTCCGACCACGTTCCTGTCGTTTTCCGGCTCCGCGTCGACGGTCGTGTGCGTTCCGAACGCGGGGCCGGTCAGTGGGATCAACAGTGCGATGAAAACCAACAGTGAAGTCAATAACGCCGTTGACCTCTTGTTTGCGAGGGCACGTACTACTGACACCCATACCTCCTCTGTCACTGAGTCGTCACGCTCTGTGACGGCCTGCGGAATCTACAGCCTCGGGCTGAGGATCGACTCGGCTAATGGGTCCAATTTTTCGCGTGTCACGGTCACACGTTCGGATCCGCTAACCTCACGCCAGTGGAGCGCGCCAAAACACCCGAAGTGAAAGGGCCCCGGGCGGTTC
>DATADF010000017.1:0-4630 GCA_036258695.1 Actinomycetota bacterium | reverse complement strand
GTCTCGACGAAGCCCACCTGGCGGGGTCGCTTGGGGTTCTTGATGTTGATGATGCGAACACCCTCGAGGCCCTCGGAGTTCTCCGTCGTCTCGTCTTCCGGGCCGGTTGCTTTCGTGTCGTTACAGCCCGCGCCGGATCCGTTGTTGGAGCTCGCCGAGTCAATGGAAACGAACGCGAGCTTGCCCCATACGGATACGTCTCCCTGAGAACCGGGGCAGGCGTGGAAGCCGATCTGCTTGAGATACGGCTTGCGCTTGAGCATCTTGTAGAACGCCGTGCCCTGGTAGGTGCCCGCCACCAAAAGCCTCCGCTGGAAGGCGAGGTCACTTCCCTCGGCAAAGAGATCCTTGGTGATCTCGATGGGCTTGCGGGCGAGCTCCTTGACGTTCTTCGAGTGGTCGTTGGCGTCGTGATCCGCGCTGGCCGGGATGCTGCCCACCAGGCCCGCAACGAGCCCCGCGGCGGCCACGACCGCCGCCATTCGTGATCGCGTGCGCATTCTTTCCCCCTGCGTAGAGAAATGTCTGATTAGTGGAGATTCCACGCAGGGATGGCATTTTCCTGCCACGAGCCCCGCGCCCGGCCTCTACCGGGACCCGCGGTCCGAGCACGAACCTTGTGCCGGATCCATCGCTCAGCGACGGATTTCGCACAACAAACGGCGCTCTCCAAGTGTCAGGTCGCCGAAGCAAATCGACCCGCCGGGAAGGGGCGGGTCGAGGTGAAGCTCGCTCTGCTGTTGGGGTCAGTCGTTGAGGCGCAGACCTTCGACGATCTGGTCTTTGGGCCGGGCGCCGATGACCTGGGACTTGAGCTCGCCGTCGGTGAAGAGGCTGATCGTGGGGATGCTCATGATCCCGTATTTGGCGGCGATCGAGGGGGCGTGGTCGATGTTGACCTTTACGACCTTCACCTTGCCCTCGTACTCGGTGGCGATCTTCTCGAGCTCGGGATGGACCAGCCGGCAGGGACTGCACCACTCGGCCCAGAAATCGACGATGACGGGGCTATCTGCCGCCAGTACCGCCTCGTTGAACTCCTGCTCGGTGACTTCCTGCATGTGTGGGTGCCCTCCTGCTAGTCGCGTTCTCCTATAGGAACGCCGCCCGAAGCTCACTATTCCTGCCGCAGATCGGCGGCCGGGGGCCGTCGCCGTGTCCCGGAAGCGTACTCGCTCGCAGCCCCCTTTCCTCACCCCGGGGGACTTGCTAGCTTGACTCGAGACCCATTTCACGAGGCAAGGAGGCCCCGAATGCCCGACATCACCAAGCACACCGAGACGATGTTCTCCTACTCCGACCTCACGACCACCGACCTCGACGGCGCCAGGGCGTTCTACACCGGCCTGTTCGGCTGGGACGTCGACGACCAGCCCATGGGCGAGGGCCAGGTCTATTCGATGTTCAAGCAGAACGGAAAGACGGTCGCTGCCGCGTCACGACAGCAACCGCAGCAACTCGAGATGGGGATCCCTCCGATGTGGAACGCGTACTTCACCGTCTACGACCTCGACAACCGCACCAAGGAGGCCGAGCGACTCGGCGGGACCATCCACGCCGGACCCTTCGAGGTTTTCGACGCCGGACGCATGAGCGTTGTGATGGACCCGAACGGCGCGGTGTTCTGCTTGTGGGAGCCGAAGGACAGCATCGGTGCCGAGGTCATGGGCGATGCGAATACGTTGACCTGGACGGAGTGTGTCGCGGGGGATCTCGACAAGGCGCGCTCGTTCTACTCCGAGCTGTTCGGATGGGAGGAACAGGACTTCAGCTCGACCTCCACGACCAGCGCGCAGTACTTCGTGATGAACGCCGACGGGAGGCCGGTCTGCGGCTTGATGCCTCCTCCGGCCGAGATGCCTTCGTTCTGGCTGGTCTACTTCGCGGTCGAGAACTGCGACGACGCGGTGTCCCAGGCGCGCGCGTTGGGGGCCGAGATCCAGCGTGACACCACGGCGATCCCCGGGGTCGGTCGCTTCGCGTTGATCACCGATCCGCAGGGAGCGGGCTTCGGCGTGCTCGAACCGGAGCCGGGCCAGGAGTCCTGACCTCGACCGGTCGTGTTTTTTCCGATGAGTCTGGTCGGCCCGATGCGTCTAAGGAAATGAGGACGAGGACGCACCGAGGAGGTTGACCCATGGCCAAGGCAGAGACGGTTCGCAAAGCCACCGGTCGCTACCAGCAGGAGTGGTACGAGCTGCTCGATGGCTGGGGCGCGCCCGGGCGTCCCTACCGGGAGATCGCGACGTGGCTCACCTCCGAGCACGGCCTCAGTCGCTGGTGGGCGCAGAAGCTGATCGTCGAGTACGAGCAGGACCGAGGGCTGCGGGACCCGGGGGCACGCCGCAACGGGAGTTTCGAGGTGGGGGCGAGCAAGACCGTCTCCGCTCCGCTCGCGGACCTCTTCGCTGCTTTCGTCGACGGACGCAAGAGGAGGAGCTGGCTGCCCGAGGGCAAGCTCACCCTGCAGCGCTCGGAGTCCCCCAACTCGGCGCGCTTCGAATGGAATAGTTCGTCACAGGTAAAGGTCACGTTCACGAAGAAGGCCTCGTCGAAGGCGACGGTCTCAGTGGTGCACTCGGGCCTGCCGAGCGCGCGCGAGGCGGCCCGCGTCAAACAGATGTGGCGCGATCGCCTGGCCGCGCTGAGCGGCAAGCTCGTCGTCTGACCACGAGCGATCCCTTCGTTACTCGGTGGATTGAGCCCATTTCTTCTGCAGGTCGGCGACCTCCTCGTCGGGGACGCCGACCGAGAAGTGCGCATGGACGATCTTCCAGGTGTCGTCTTCGTTGCGCAGGATCGCGGTTACCCGGCAGTCGAACCCCGATCCGTCGGGAAAGCCGAAACGCGGTTCGTCGACGGCCCATCCCAGCGTGCCCTCTGCATAGGCCTGCGCGGAGCGACTTTCGAGCGTCACGCCCTCGGTCTCGAAGCCGAACCTCATCCGCTCGCGCTCGGTGACCATCTCGCCGGGCGCGGTTCCAATGATCAGGTGGGCTCGATCCGAGACGATGTCGTCGAACCTCTCGACCTCGCCCCGGCTGATTCCCTCGCAAAAGCCGAGCCACGCCTCACGAACTGCCTGCGACTCCTCCACCACACATCCCTCCTTCGTCGTCGCTCACCTTTCTTATAGCGCCGCCGGGGGTGGTGCCGCAGTTAGAGTTGAGGGCGAACGGGGCGGTAGCTCAATTGGTAGAGCACCTGCTTTGCAAGCAGGAGGTCGTCGGTTCGATCCCGATCCGCTCCACTGAGGCGACCCTTTTCCACCCCCCGCAGGCCTCTGCCCCCCTCCGCTTCATGCGAGCGCGAATCTCTCCGCCAGAAGTGGCCTCTGAGACCGGATTCTCGGAAAAATTTGTCCGCCTGCGGCTCTCAGTCCCTGGGGCAGGAGTCCGGCAAAGCAAGCCGAATAACTGAGAAAGCGGACAAATTCTCTCTCGGGAGGAACCTTATGAACTCCCTCAGGCGCTGCGCGGCAGCAATGATTGCGCTCCTTCTCGTAGCCGGCCCCCTGGCGGCCTCGCCCGGCAAGCGACCGACCGTCGTCGTCGCCGACGGCAAGGGGAAGGGCTCGTTCAAGCTCATTGGCCACGAAGCGCTGGGCAACCGGGGCATGAACTCGGCCCTCGCGGTGCACGGCAACTACGTGTACATCGGCAGTCGCACCGACGGTGGGTTCAAGCCGTTCAGCAACGGCGTCAAGGTCGTCGACGTGTCGAACCCGGCCAAGCCGAAGGTGGTCCACACGATCGGCCCACCTCACGAGGCGAACGAGGGGGAGACCTCGCGCGAGCTGAGGATCTGGCCCGAGAAGGACCTCCTGATCGTGATGAACCTCGGCTCGAACTGCAGCGAGCTCATCCACGAGTGCTCGCCGCGCAGCGTCGACGACAACTTCCGCTTCTACGACATCTCCGGGAAGCGCGCGGCGAAGCCGAAGCTGGTCGCCGAGTACAAGCCGACCGAGAACCCCCACGAGATGTACCTCTGGGATGACCCGAAGCGGAAGGGTCGTGCGCTCCTTTACTTGTCTACGCCGGGTGGAGACACCGCAGAGCTGGTGGTCACCGACATCTCCAAGGCGCGCAAGGGCAAGTTCGTCGAGTTGGCCAAGGAGAAGTACGTCGTCGGAGAAGAGGGGAACGACAACCGGCTGCACTCCCTGAGCGTCAGTCCCGACGGGAAGCGCGCCTACTTCTCGTACCTTGAAGCCGGATTCTTCGTGGCCGACACGTCGGACTTCGCGCGCAAGGAGAAGAAGCCGCGGGTCAGGCTCGTCACGCCCCCCAAGCGGGCACCGAGTTGGCCCGACGCCATCGGGCCGGGCCTGCACAGCGCGGTGCCAGTCTTCGGCACGGACTTCGTCCTCGCGACGGACGAGGTGTACGGCGAGGCTCTGCGCGCGCTCGACTCCGGCGGATGTCCCTGGGGCTGGGTCCGCATGCTGAACATCCGCAACCCACAGAAGCCCAAGGTCGTGGCGCACTACATTCTGCCCCAGAACCAAGAGGACTACTGCACTACCGACCTGCCCCGTCCCTCGTCGAGCTACTCCGTTCACAACCCGACGCTCATCGAGAACGTGGCCCTGGTGACGTGGCACGCGGGAGGGCTGCAGGCGATCGAC
>DATADF010000016.1:0-6038 GCA_036258695.1 Actinomycetota bacterium | reverse complement strand
CCGTCTCGTGCCCCTTGCCCGCGATCACCACGATGTCCCCGGGACGCGCCTCGGCCAAAACACGCGCAATAGCGGCGCGGCGATCGACGAGCACGTCGTCCGGGCCATCGGGGGTCTCCGCGAGCACCCCTTCCACGATCGCGTCGACGATCTGCCGGGGGTCCTCGCTGCGCGGGTTATCCGAAGTAACCACGACGAAGTCGGCGAGGCGCGCTGCCACGCTACCCATCAAGGGTCGCTTGCCGCGGTCCCGATCGCCGCCGCATCCGAACGTGCACAACACTCGTCCTGCCGCGGGGACTACGAATCTGCGCGCCGCGCGCAGGACGTTGTCGAGCGAATCGGGCGTGTGCGCATAGTCCACGACGACCGTGAAGGGCTGACCGACGTCGACGGGCTCGAACCGCCCTGGAACCGCCTTGAGATTGGAGATGCCGGCCTCGATCGCGCCGGGCTCCACCCCGGCTTGCAGTGCCACCGCCGTGGCCGCGAGGCAGTTCGACACGTTGAACAGCCCTATCAGTGAGGTCGCGACCTTCAGCTCGCCTCCGTCGTGGGCGACCAAGAACTCCGTGCCTCGTGGTCCGGAACTGACGTCCTCTGCGCGCACATCCGCCTCCGGAGCGGTACCGAAGCCAATGCAGTCGATCTCCGCCTCGGCCATAAGGCGGCGTCCGTGCGGGTCATCGACATTGACGACGCCTAGCTCGGCGAGGTCCACGGAAAATAGCGACCGTTTCGCGGCGAAGTACTCCTCCATTCCTGCATGAAAGTCCAGGTGGTCCTGCGACAGGTTGGTGAATGCGGCGACTGCGAACCGCAACCCTTCGACGCGATGCAACGCCAGTCCGTGTGACGTGACTTCCATTGCCACTGCGTCGACACCCTCGGCAGCCATCTCGGCCATCAGTTGTTGCATTTCCAGGGAATCTGGGGTCGTCCGCACGCCGGGCAATCGGCGTCCGACGATTCGTGTCTCGATCGTCCCTACAAGCCCGGTCGTTCGGCCGGCTGCGTTGAGGATCGATTCCAGTAAGTAGGCGGTGGTCGTCTTGCCGTTCGTCCCGGTGATCCCGAGCAGCATCATCGAAGCCGCCGGTTCGTTCCAGAACCGGGCTCCGATCCGACCCATCGAGCGACGTACGTCGGACACGACTATCTGTGGGACGTCGACCTCAAGAATGCGCTCGACACACAGCGCAGCCGCACCGCGCGTTACGGCCTCGGCCGCGAAAAGGTGACCATCCGAAGTCGTGCCGGGCACGCAGAAGAACAGATCGCCAGACTCGACATCCGCGGAGTTGCGAGTGAGTCCCCCTATCTGGATGCGGTCATCGCCGCGTACTTCTATCAGCAGGTCTCGTGTCGCGGCGGCGAGCGCGCCGACGGTGTGGTCCGAAGCTGTGCGATTCATCAAAAGATGCTAGTCGGGGGCCCGCCCTAGTCGTACGTAACGACAGGTTCGGACTCGGTCTCCAGCTCCTGGACCGCCTTGACCGGGTTTCTGGTCGGAGCTACTCCCAAATGTCGCAGCGCGAATTCCACGATCCGCTTGAAGGTTGGGGCGGCAGTTGCTCCCCCCCAAATGGGGCTCGGTTCGTCAAGCACGACGATCGCGACTATCTGAGGATTGCGAGCCGGGGCGAAACCCGCGAACGACGCGACGTAGGACTGGCCGTAGCCACCGCCGGGCAATGGTTTCTGAGCGGTCCCCGTCTTCCCGGCGACGTCGTAGCCCGGGATCTGCGCTTCGATACCGGTCCCTTCGTCGACGACACCGCGAAGGATCTCTACAACTGAGCGCGCGGTCGAGCGGCTAACCACGCGTTTTCGATCCGGAACGGGGGCCTGGGACATGTCGCCCTCGGCACCAACCGTCGAGTACAGAAGCGTCGGTTCCACGCGCACACCGCCATTCGCGAGAGTTGCGTAGATGCAAGCCATTTGAAGCGGGGTCACCGCGATGCCCTGTCCGATGGGGACGGTCGCGATGGTGGGCCCGGTCCACTCATCGCGGTCGAGCACGATGCCGCTCGACTCACCAGGGAATTGCAGACCGGTCGAGCGTCCGAGTCCAAAGCGCCGGACGTACGAGTCGAGCCTGTCGGCGCCCAAGCCGAGGCCGATCTGAATCGTCCCCACGTTGGAGGACTCATGGATGATCTCGGCCACACTCATGCGTTCGGTCGCATGCGGGTGCGAATCATGGAAGATCCGGTCCGACACTTGCATAGAGTCCGGTACGACGAACATCGTCTCGGGGGTCACGGTTCCCTCTTCCAACGCCGCAGACAGGGCCACGACCTTGAACGCGGAACCGGGCTCGTATACGTCCGTCAAAGCGCGGTTTCGCTGTTCATCGGTCGAGAACTCGCCCGGATGGTTGGGGTCAAAAGTCGGCACGTTCGCCATGGCGAGGATCTCACCCGTGCGAGGTCGCATCACGATGGCACTCCCGCTTTCGGCATGAAACTGGCGCGCTGCCTCGGCCAGAGCGATCTCGGTCTGGTACTGGATGTCCTTATCGATCGTAAGGATCAGCGACCGACCGGCGGCGGCCTCGACTTGGGCAAAGCTGGCTTGCGGCATGGCGCGCCCGGTCGGATCTTGCTCGAGGATGGTCCTCCCCGGTCGCCCACGCAACTGCTTGTCGTACTGAAGCTCCGACCCAGACAGCCCATCGCCGTCGATGTTGGTGAAGCCGAGAAGGTGGGCGGCAAGAGCCTTTCCCGGGTAGAAACGCTTGGCCTCGGGCTGGAGATAGACGCCGGGAAGCTCCATCTCCTTGATGCGGCGCGCTGCCGCGGGGGCGATCTGCCGGGCTATGTATTCGAAACGGTCATCGGGGCCCGATCCGCGCAGCGCTTCGAGCACGGTGGCCGAGGACATCTTGAGAATAGGAGCCAGGGCGCGCGCGCTTGCATACGCACGCTGCACGTGCGCGGGATCGGCGAAGACGCTGTACACATCGACCGATATTGCGAGCGGCTCGCCGTTCCGGTCGAAGATGGAGCCGCGGCGCGCGGGGATCTCTATCTCTCTCTTTCGTTGGTCGACGGCCAGGCGCGCGTACGCCGGGGCGTCGAAGATCTGCAGCACGATCAGCCGACCGCCCAGACCTGTGAACGCGATGGCAAAAACCGTAAAGATCGCGGCGAGCCTGCGCGGCGCTACTGATCGGGGGCCGCGTGGTTGTCCGCTGGAGGTGCCGCTACGGCCCGACGCGCGTGGGGAACGGGAGGCGCGTCGCGCCTCCATTAGGGCGTGCCCGCTGCGCTGACGGCTGCGCGCTCGGTTGCCGCCGGCGGGATGATGCTTTGGGCCAGTAGGCGGGACGCAGCCTGCGGTGCCATCCGGCCCAGCCGAATGTCCGCTACGACGTACTCGATCCGCTCAGGCGGAACCATGCCCAAGACATCCTTCGCAAACCTCTCGATGCGGGCCGGACTGTCCAGCATGGCGGCTTCGAGCATCAGTTCCTCGCGCTCGGCTTCCTCGACCGCGATCCGCTGCTTGAGGCGCTCCATCTTGAACGCGGACTGGGCGAGCACCACCTGCTCTAGCAGGACGCCAAAGACGACGGCGACTGCGCAGATCGTGCCCGCGATGAAAACCGGAGCGACTTTGCGTGGCTTTTCTCTCTTGATCAGGTGTCGAGCGCGGCGTCGGACGACTTTGAGCTGCGCCCTCCTGTCGTCCTCTCGTGCGACATGGGCCGGACGTGCGCTCATGCAGCATCCTCGGGCGGGGTGTACAGCCGCTCTGCGGCGCGTAGCTTGGCGGCCGAGGAACGCGGGTTTGCCGCTACCTCTTCCTCGCCGGCCCTCACGGGTCTGGGAGTTAGAACTCTGAGTCGCGCCTGCGCACCACACCTGCACACCGGGAAATCGGGCGGGCACACGCACTTCTTCGATTCCGCGGCAAAGCTTTCTTTAACGATTCGATCCTCGAGCGAGTGATACGACAGATAGACAACACGGCCGCCGGGCTCCATGGCCTCGACCGCGTCGGTCGTGACGGCTCTCAGAGCGCCCAGCTCGTCGTTCACCTCGATCCGGAGTGCCTGGAACGTCCGCCGCGCCGGGTGCCCGCCGTGACGCCGGGTGGCCGCCGGTATCGCCAACTTGACGACATCTGCGAGCTGTGAGGTCGACTTGATCGGCCGAGCCTTCACGATCCCGGACGCGATCCGACGCGCGTAGCGCTCCTCTCCGTAGAGACTGATCACGCGGGCTAGATCACGTTCGGGATAACCGTTCACGACATCGGCCGCCGATAGCTGCTGCTCGGGATCCATTCGCATGTCGAGTGGTCCGTCGTTTCGATAGCTGAATCCGCGATCGCTTTCATCGAGTTGGGGGGAGGAAACGCCAAGGTCGAAAAGGATTCCGCGAACCTTCTCAATCCCGAGTCGTTCCAGAACGGCCGTGAGGTTCTCGAAGTTGTCACGAACAAGCCGTATCCGTTGCGAGTGCGCGGAGAGGTTGGTCCCGGCCGTCTCCAACGCGAATGGGTCGCGGTCGATGCCGACGAGCGTCGCTCGCGGGCAAGTTTCGAGGATTGCGCGAGCGTGACCGCCGAGTCCGAGTGTGGCGTCGACGAAGACTCCGCCCGAGCTAAGCGCAGGGACGAGGAACTCGACGACTCGATCGAGTAAGACGGGTTCGTGCCCCACGCAGCCTCCATCACATCACCGCGCCAGCGCGCGCGTCGCAATGGCCAACATTCCTAAGACACCACCGACGGACGAGCCGGTGAGTGCGAGCAACGCGATCCCCTGCGTCACCTCCCGGGCCAGCCGGTTCGTAGCGACGAAACGGTTGATCGCCATCGCTCCCCTTCCCCCGTGTCGAGTTCTCATCTGATCCGCCACCTAGAAGTCGAGCTCCTGGGCCAGTTCCTCCAGGCCCCCGGAAGCCACCTTGGCTCGCTCCGCCTCCCACCTCTCGGGACTCCAGATCTCGGCGTGGTCGAGGCTGCCGATGACGACGACGTCCCGCTCGATGCCCGCGCTCTCTCGCAGGCTCTCTGGGACTGTGATGCGCCCCTGGGCATCCACGACGTCGGTGTGCGCGCTCGCGGCAATCGCACGTGCCACCATCCGCTTGCGTGGGTCCGCATTTCGGGCCGCGATAAGTGGCTCGGCAACCCGCTCGTTCCACCGGCGGTCCGACCACATCGCAATGCACCCGTCGAGCCAGCCCGAGAGAACGACCTTGCCCTCGTCGAGCTCGTCGCGCAGGCGAGCCGGGACGATGAGCCGGCCCTTCGCGTCGATGGCATGTCTGAACTCCCCGGTGAAAGACAACGCTCTCCTCTGGACGACCCGGAAACGGGGATGAGATCATGCTCCACAGCCCACCACTTCTCCCCATTTCCCTCCACTTAGCGGGAAAGTTAGACCCGTTGCCGCCCCGAGTCAATGCCTAAGCCGGGAATTACAGAATTGTAATTAGGGAGATGAGTAGAGAGTTGTTAATTATTGAAATTAATTTGGGGCGCTAGAAGCGAGCTAAACGGGCGCCGCGACGCGCCCTGAGGGAAGCCTCAGGTATTGCTCCCACAGCGGATCGATGCGGTCGACCGCGACCACGATCCAGACGCTTTCGTGAGGCGCCTTCGGGACGTGGCGGAGTCGCATGCCGACGTCGGCCGGGGCCCGGTTCTCCTTGCGCGCGTTGCACGGCCGGCACGCCGCGACCACGTTCTCCCAGGTATGAAGGCCCCCCCTACTTCGAGGGACCACGTGGTCCACGTTCTCGGCGGGGCGGCCGCAGTATTGGCATTCGAAGTTGTCGCGCACGAAGACCGCTCTGCGGGACAGAGATGCGCGCGCTCGATACGGCACCTTCACGAAGTAAGTGAGCCGCACGACGCTCGGGGCCGCCATCGTGAGCCGCTCCGAGTGGAAGATCTGGCCGTTCGAGTGGACGACCTCGGCTTTGCCCTTCAGGGCGAGCACCAACGCCCGCCGTACCGGGACTACGCACAGCGGCTGATACGAGGCATTCAGTACAAGCGCTCTGCCCAAGGTGGCA
>DATADF010000015.1:0-1615 GCA_036258695.1 Actinomycetota bacterium | reverse complement strand
TGGACCCCTTCTGGCGCGAGCGTCCTCGCGCGTGGAGTGGAGGCCATATGGCGTCGTGGGTTGTATCTCCCCATGGAACTACCCCTTCTGGCTGGGCCTTCAGGGTGTCATCCCGGCTCTCTTCGCCGGCAACGTCGTCGTTTTGAAGCCCTCCGAGGTCACTCCCGGGGTCGGCGAGCGCATCCGCGAAATCCTCGAGCCCTTGCCCGCGGGAGTCGCAACGGTGGTTCAGGGCGGTGCCGAGGTAGGAGCCGCCCTGGTCGATGCACCGTGCGACAAGCTCTGCTTCATTGGGTCTCCCCGGACGGGCCGCCGCATCGCCGAAGCTGCGGCGCGCCACCTGACTCCGTGCGTCATGGAGCTGGGAGGTACCGATCCGGCGATCGTGTGCTCCGACGCGGATCTCGATATCGCTTCTTCCGGCATCCTCTGGGGCGCGTTTCAGAACGCGGGCCAAACCTGTTGCTCGATCGAGCGGGCCTATGTTGTCGACTCCGTCGCAGACCAATTCGAGGAGAAGCTGCTTCAGAAGCTGAGCAAGGTCCGCTACGGAGTTGAGGACAGCGAGATCGGCGCGATCACGTTCGCTCCGCAGCTCGACATCGTGCGGCGGCACGTCGACGACGCGGTCGCGAAGGGCGCCAAGGTGCTCGCCGGTGGACCAAAGGAGGCGCGGCGCGGGCGCAAGGGCGCCCAGTCCTACCCGCCGACGGTGCTGGCCGGTGTGACTTCGGAGATGTCGGTGTTGCAGGAAGAGACGTTCGGCCCCGTTCTGCCCCTCGTCCGGGTACGAGACGAGGACGAGGCGATCCAGCGCGCGAACGAAGAAGGCTTCAACCTCACGTCATCGATCTGGACGGCCAACCGGGCAAAGGGGGAGCGCCTTGCATCCAAGATCCGGGCCGGCAGCGTGTCCATCAACGACCACATCTCTCTCGCCAACCTCCCGTGGGCATCATGGGGCGGTGTCGGCGAGTCCGGCTACGGACGGCTGAACGGGATCGTGGGGCTAAGGGAGTTCACGGTACCCGTGAACGTCGGGCGCGCGCTGTTTCCGAGAATGAAGTTCCCGTTGTGGTACCCGTACGACCGGCCGTCGCAGGAGGCTCTGCGAGGCACCGTCGCCGCGCTCTCCGCGCCGACCCGCGGCGAGCGCATACGGGGAGGGCTGAAGGTGCTGAGAAACGGCGGGGCCGCGCTTAAGAACAAGTTGTAAGGGCAGGCCTAGCGCCGCCAAATACGAACGTGGTGGCGTTACGCCGGATCCGGCAGCTCGAATGTACGGGTCTCGACCGCCGCCAGGGCCTTGCCCACCAGCGCGTCGATGTCGACCGTGGCCTCCGCAGCTTCAGCGTGCCCGGGCCGCGTACGAGTGGCGGGCGACCGCGGCTCGAACAGTACGCAGCAATCCTGGTAGCGCCGGGTTGATATCTCATACGTGCCGATAGCAGTCGCCTGATCGATGATCTCTTGCTTGTCCATCCCGACCAGAGGCCGCAGCACGTTCACGCCGGGGATGGCCGCGTCTACGGTGCCGATGTTCTCGATCGTCTGCGATGCCACCTGGCCGAGCGAATCGCCGGTGATCAACGCTTCCGCTTCTCGCTGTTCGGCC
>DATADF010000014.1:0-5659 GCA_036258695.1 Actinomycetota bacterium | reverse complement strand
GCTCTTTCATGCCCGCGTAACCCGGATCGAAATCGCCTCTAGCGATTGCTCTCCATGAATTTGCGCAACTGCCTGTCGGCCTTCTCCCGGACTCGCTTGCGCACAAATGGGGTCCAGCCCAGGACGACGCCGATCGGTCCGAGAGCCATGCGCGACCAGCGGTGGAACTCGAAGTGGTCTCGGTGCTCGGCGATCTTGCCGTCTGAGAAGACGAACTCCGCATGGATGCGGTTGTGCACCTTGCGACCCGTGGCCGTGAATGTATACGTCGCCTCCCAGTCGGCCGACCCGCGCCCGTCGTCGGCCCGCACGTTTCTGTGGCTTACCTCGAGATCCGTCCCACGCTCGCACAACATCCGCCACATCGCCCCGACCTCGGGGCCACTGAGATCGGGAAACACCGGATCGCCGAATGTGGCTCCGGGTGAGTAGCACGCAGCCATGGTCTGGTGATCACGCTGCGCGAACGCGGAATAGAACTTGTCGATCAGAGCTTCGTTTGCGTGCACGCTGGCACGCTAGCAGTCCCGCTGCCCGCTACTCGCAGCCGACTCCATCGCCATCGGAATCCAGCCCGTACGGATCATCGCCGGTCACTTTGACTCGGCCGGTGTACTCCGGCCCGTCTCCCGATCCACTCTCGCAGTCGTAATCCGACGCGGGTGGAAGGCACGGGTCATAGCCCGGAGTGCACTGCTGCGTTCCCGGCTGCGAAACCGATTGGGCAGGCGCAGCGGGCTCGGTCGTAGCGGGGCAACCGGACCAGAGGCCGCGACCCGAGGCACGCGCGGCGCGTTGCGCGGCCAGAAAGCGAGCGACGTACTCGACGTTGGGTGGATAGGTGGTTACCTGCGCAAAGCCGGCCCGGACCAGTGTCTGGTTGAAGAGCCGCCCATCGAGCCACACATACGCGAGAGCACGGCCGTAGCGATCGGCTCTTTCGACGTCGAATTCCAACACCACCCGTCGACCCTCGAGCTGTCGGGTTGTGAACTGTGAAGCCTGAGGCCCATAGCACTCCACACCCACCGATGGATGGACTGTCTCCGGGGTGTCGATCCCGATCAAACGGACGTCCACGGTTCGGCCCCCTCGGGAGACCTCTATGGTGTCGCCGTCTATCACGCGCAAGACGAAGACGGTCGGCCCCCGCCGTCGGACCTTCGACGTGTTGGATTCAGTCGGCGTCTGTGACGTCTGGTCGACGCTCGAGGATGTGGAGCCATGCTCTGGACCGAGGGGCTCGGGGATCTCGTCCACGGATTGGGGGGCTGCTATGACCGGTACCTGCTGGCTGCGGCCGTTGATACTTGCATCAGCGACAAATGCGCCGATCACCAACGTCCCGAAGAGCGCGGCCGCGCCCACAACGATTCGATTTGAGAACACCGGAATCAACCCCCGCCCATCGTGCTCGGCCGCGTGTGCGGCCGATCTACCTACAGGGTCTATCGGCGAGTCAGCAGCCCGACTGAACTCGGTTTGCTTTCTGAGGCGCAACAGCTGCGTTATTCGAGCCTGATGTGACTTGAAAGGACAATCGACGCGCGGCTGGAAGGCGAAGCTGCGTTACCGCGTGTTGGGGGTGCGCTCGCTCGGGCGGTCGAGGGGATGCAGGAAAGTCACGTCGAGCCACACCCATATCGTCTTGGACAAGGGATAGAAGAGCACCGGCCCGAGGCCGAGCGCGACGAGGTTGACGATCAAAAGGGTGGTCCACGGCACCTCGGGCCAGGTCACCAGCATGCCGCCGACAAACAAGAGAAAGAACAGAGCCATCGCAAACGCGATATTCACGATGAGGCCCCCGACCCAGTAGCCCTCCTCGCGGTCATAGAGATAGTTGCAGCGAGGGCAACGATCCACGGTCTGACCGAACGAGCGCCAGATCCCCTTGGACCCACAGAGGGGGCAGCGCCCCACCAGGGCCCGAAAGAGACCACGCATGTGCGTCGCTTACCCAAACGACTTCCAAAAGAAAAAGGGGGCCCGAAGGCCCCCTCTTACTGTTGATCCGAAGATCTACGCGACGGGCGTTACGTTGATCGCCTCCGGACCCTTCTGGCCCTGACGGGCCTCGAAGGTCACGGTCGCGCCCTCAGCCAGAGTTTTGTATCCATCACCCTGAATGTTGGAGAAATGCACGAAGAGATCCTTCGAACCATCCTCCGGGGTAATGAAGCCGTAACCCTTGGCCTCGTTGAACCACTTGACGGTACCGGTTGCCACTTAACACCTCCCTGACGGGCTTAACGAACGAGCTCAGGAAGGCAGTGCCAACCACTCACACGTTCTAACTAACGATTACTCATTAACTCTAACGCATACCGCACGCGAAAAGTTCCCGGCAAATAAGCTTTCTTTCATGGCCGCCCCGGAGCCCCTGACCGACGATCAGCTCCGTGAGGTCTACGCCCAGACCAAGACGATCGCCGTCGTGGGCGCCTCCAACGATCCCGCCAAGGCAGCCAACCAGATCGGCAGCTATCTAAAGCGCCAGGGCTACCGCATCGTGCCCGTCAACCCCAAGGGCGGGGAGATCCTCGGGGAGAAGGCGTACACCTCGCTCGCCGAGATCGACGTCCCGATCGACGTGGTCGACGTGTTCAGGCCGTCCGAAGAAACGCCGGAGATCGCACGCGAGGCGGTGGCAATCGGCGCCAAAGTCCTGTGGTTGCAGCGAGAGATCGCTTCCGACGAGGCGGCCGAGATCGCCGATTCGGGCGGCCTCAAGGTCGTCATGGACACGTGCATGGGCGAGACACACGCGCGTCTCGGACTGGGAGGCGGGCCTTATAAGCCTGATGAGGGTGAGAGCGCAGTATCTCCGCAGCGGCGCTTGTGGACGCTGGTCGCGGTCATTCTGGGGTCGGGCATCGTGTTTCTGGATTCAACTTTGGTCAATGTCGCGCTGCCGCGCATCGGCCAGGAACTCAGCAGTTCGCTGTTTCAGGTTCTAGAGGGCCAGAGCTACGTCTACTACGGATATCTGTTGAGTCTCAGCGCGCTGTTGATTCTCGCCGGCGCGCTGTCCGACTATTACGGTCGCAAGCGACTTTTCTCCATCGGGCTCGTCGGCTTCGGCGTCACCTCACTGCTTTGCGGACTGGCGACCAACATGGAGATGCTCATCGCCTTCCGAGTCCTTCAAGGAGCCGCAGGGGCAATCCTCGTTCCGGGCTCCCTCGCCCTGATCACCTCCACGTTCAAGGGGGAGGAACAGGGACGCGCGTTTGGAATCTGGGCCGGAGCCTCCGCCGCGACGACCATCTTCGGCCCGGTGCTGGGCGGCGCGCTGGTGAGCTTCGTGTCCTGGCGCGCGGCGTTCCTTATCAACATTCCCCTGATCGCCGTCGCAGTATGGGCGACTGCGCGACATGTACTCGAGACGCGCGACGACGAAGCCACGGGTCGCTTCGATTGGTTCGGAGCCATGCTGGTCTTTCTGGCCGTCGGAGGCTTGAGCTTCGGCACGATCCGGGGCCAGGCTCAGGAGTGGCAGGACGCGACCGCGTTCGTGGCTCTTGCGATCGGGGGCCTGGCAACGATCGCACTGCCGGTCGCGATGATGCGTTCGGACCACCCGCTGATGCCGCCCAGTCTCTTCCGCTCCCGGAACTTCACGATCACCAACATCTCGACGCTGCTGATCTACGGCGCGATGTACGTGACGTTTTACCTGTTGCCGCTCTATCTGATCGGCGTAGTCGGTTACAACCCGCTGGGGTTTGGTGTCGGGGGGATAGTGATGTCGCTGTTCCTGGTGCTGTTCTCTACTAAGTTCGGCGCGCTCGCCGTGCGTTACGGCCCTCGCATCTTCATGACCGTCGGGCCGGCGTTGATCGGCGCCGGAATGTTGCTTCTGGGTCGCATCCCAGCGACCAGCGATCCCTGGGCCATCGCTCTCGAGGACCTCTCGACCTTGGTTCCTCCGCGCGGTTACCTCGTCGACCTGCTGCCGCCGATGATCGTGTTCGGGATCGGGCTGATGATCATGGTGGCTCCCCTCACCGCGGCATTGATGCGCTCGGTTCCCGAACGACATGCCGGTGTGGGCTCGGCGATCAACAACGCGATCTCGCGCGTCGGCCCCCAACTTGCCGGCGCCTTGGTCTTCGTGGCGATCACCGCAAGCTTCTACTCCGCGCTCACGGATCGATTGCCTCAGGTGGAGGTCGGATCGGATTCCTTCCGCGAGCAAGTCACGCCGCTCAACCCGCCCGCGGAAGACGTGCCCGAGGAGGTCGCAGCACAAGCACGCGATGCATCGACGGACTCATTCCAGCTCGCGATGATGATCAGCGCGCTGCTGTGCTTCGCCGGGGCCGCGGTCAATGCCCTCGGGATTCAGAATCCGCCGCGCAAGACCGAGCCCGAAAAACCGGTGATCACGTGCCCCGGGATCTCCACGCCTGCAGTCGAAGCGGGCCACGGCGCTTCCGCGGCCTAGGTCACACGCCTTCGAACTTAAGGACGTCCAGGCCGCGCGTGAGATCGTTCGAATAGATCAAGCCTCGATAGAAGTATGACGACCACGAGTTCGCATCATCGGGGCGGAAATAGCCGAGTTCTCGCGGCGTCGCAGGGTCGGAGAAATCGATCACGCTCGTCCCACCCGTGTACCAGCTAACGGCAACGATTCGACTCTTCGGTAGGAAATTGAAGTTGTGCGCGGTGCATACGGGAGTCTGCAGCGTTCCCACCGGGGCGGCTCCGCGCGGCGACGAGATCTGTCCTTGAAGCAGCGGAGCAGCCGGGTTGCTGATGTCGTACGCCCACAGCGCTCCCATCAAGCTGTGCGAGGTCGCGCACTCGTGTGCCGTGAACAGGCTTTCGTCACTGATCACGAGGAGATCACCGTCCGGGCTGGCGATCGCCGAGTGCGGAAACTCCATATTCGGCGGAATTGTGGAGATGAGTGCGGGGCTCAGCGGGTCCGAGACGTCCCAGATCTCGGTCTCTGCCTGCCCCGGACAGAAACCCAACTTGCGCTCCCGCGTGAAGTGGAACGACACATCGTGGCACCCGAACGAATTCGGCGTGTATTCGGCGGCCACTTTGATGGCGCGCGGATTGCGCACGTCGAGAATGAACTCGGTCCCCCCGTTCTCTCCGAGTCCTCCCGGCGAGGAGTAGATGTAGTCGCCGCCGGGATAGGTCGTAAGCGTGTGGGTGCCCTCGGGAAAAGCAACCGAGTCCAGATACCTGGGCCGCTTCGGATTCGAGACGTCGATCAACTGAACTCCGGCACCCTCCTGTCCGCCGCAAGCGCCCCTGAAGAACCCGAGAGCAATCAGGCCCGGCCTCACCACGGCAACGTCGTTTTGGGTTCCAGGGCAGGAGACGAAAGCAACTTCCCTGGGCCTGCTTCCCGAGATGTCGAAGATGTGGACGCCTCCCTCGTCACCTTCCTGAGCGGCATAGACGAAGCGCCCCGCGAAGTCGATGTCGGTCCCGGCGGAATAAGGAAAGTGCGCGACTTCGGTGATCGCCTCTGACGTCTGCTCGGCACGTGGCCCGGCGTGTGCCGGAAAGAGGGCGGGAGTGAACGGCGCCAATAAGAGCACGGCGGATAACGCAAAGCGCCCGAGGCTCGCCGAGCGTGGTCGTGTATCTATCCGCATCCGCTGATTATCGCCAACGGGTTAGTTAAGACGTC
>DATADF010000013.1:0-11723 GCA_036258695.1 Actinomycetota bacterium | reverse complement strand
TTCTGACGGGCCCCATCTAACTGCGATCTAACTCTGCTATACCGCGAGTTAACAACCGATGTCGACTCGGATGAAGGGAGGTGTTCCGTGAAGGAGCTCAGGCAGATCGCTCTACTCGTGACCGTCCTCGTCGCACTGTGGATGATCGCGGGCGCGGGCTGGCCGCACGACCTGTGTGTCCTGACCGGCTGTTAGCTGTTTCAAGCTAACAGTGGAGAGGCCTCCCTGCTTGACGGCGGGGAGGCCTCTTTGGGTCACGGGCGCACCTTGTCTGAGTAACCTCGTTGGATGCCGGAACTGCCCGAAGTCGAGTCCGTGCGTCGCCAGCTCGAGCCCGAATTGACGGGGCGGCGCGTGGTCGACGTCTGGTGCGACCCACTTCCTTCTATGCCGCGCCAGTTCCATCAGGTCGAGTTAGTGCGGGATCGGACAATCCACGGCATCGGCAGGCGAGGCAAGTTCCTGATCGCGCCCCTCGACGAGGAGCTGGAACTCGTGCTTCATCTCGGTATGACCGGAGCGTTCATGTTCGATGTGGACGATCCCTACGTGCGCGCCCGTTTTCACCTCGACGACGGGCGCACTCTTGTCTTCCGCGACACGCGGCGCTTCGGTCGCGTCGCCGTCGTGGGGAAGGGCGACTATGCCCCTATCCCCACTCTTGCCCACATGGGACCCGAACCGCTCTCGGACGAGTTCGACCCGAAGAAGTTCGCGCGCGCTCTCGCTCGTACCAAAGCCCCCGTAAAGGTGTTCCTTCTCTCTCAAAAGCCGGTCGCTGGAGTCGGCAACATCTACGCCGATGAAGCGCTGTGGCTCGCGCGGATCCATCCGCGCTCTCGCCACGTCGGATCCGTCCGCGCGCTCGTGTTGCACCAGGCGATCCGCGACGTACTTAGATCTGCGATCGAGCGAGAGGGAACGACCTTCCGGGACTACCGCATGGTCAATGGAGAGAGTGGGCGCAACGCTGACTTTCTGATCGCCTACGGCCGCAGCGGAACACCGTGCCCGCGCTGTGGAACTCCGCTCAAGAAGATCGTCCTCGGAGGTCGCGGCACGACTTATTGCCCGCGATGCCAGCGTTGATACAGTCGCCGGCCGAATCGCTCATGTCGAGACTTGCCCTCCTGTTAGCGACGATGGTCGTGCTCTTTTCCGGCGCGGCCCACGCACAGCAGCCGCCCGACGCGTACTACGGTCTTCAATGGAATCTCCAACGCATCGGCGTGGAACGTGCTTGGGATCACGCGACCGGAGAAGGCGCTGTGATCGCGGTCGTCGACTCCGGCATCGACCTCACGCATCCGGAGCTGGAAGCCAAGACAGTATTTACGGGCGACGCCGACTTCATCGACGACAGGCCGCCATGTCAATCGTCCGAGGATGATGGCTGCGACCCAGACGGGCCGCAGGACGAGTTCGGACACGGTACGCACGTAGCGGGCATTGCAGCAGCCACCACCGGAAACCTGGAAGGCATCGCCGGTGTCGCACGTGCGGCCTCGGTCCTTCCGGTGCGGGTCCTCGATGCGCAAGGAAACGGGACCACTACGCAGATCGCCGCGGGCGTGCGTTTTGCGGCCGATCAGGGTGCCGAGGTGATCAATCTGTCGCTTGCATACGACTCGATCGAGGGCCTGGTTGGGGAACTCGACCCGCTTTATTCGGCCATCGATGACGCGTGGGAGAGCGGCGCGGTCATCGTCGCCTCCGCCGGCAATGATTCCTTTCCTCTTTGTGCGGAACCCGCGGCCCACCCGCGAGTGGTATGCGTGGGCGCAATCGACCGATCGGACCTGCGGTCCTTCTATTCGAACTCCGATGCCACGATGACCGCACCTTTCGTGGTCGCCCCCGGAGGGAACGGTTTGTCCGATGCCGGCATCTGCTCGGGCGACATCCTCTCGACCTATCTGCTCGATCTCGAGCCTTTCTGCGGGCCCGAGATGGGGTACGAAGCCGTGGGCGGTACGTCCCAGGCGGCGCCTCACGTCGCCGGAGTTGCAGCGATGCTGGCGGAGCTTGGTCTCGCCAACGATGCCATTGTCGAATGCTTGGTGACCACGGCGGAGGACCTGGGCGCCGTCGGCCGCGATCCCGTCTATGGATTTGGGCTCGTGGATGCAGCGCGCGCCGTCACCGAATGCCCGTCCGGCTGACTTAGCCCTTTACCACTCCGACCGGGCGGAGACGCGCGACGACTTTCGTCAGACGCGCCCCCTCACAGGTCTCGACGACCTCGGACGCGTCTTTGTACGCGTAAGGCGCTTCCTCCGAAAGCAGTTTCCACTGTGACGCGGCAAGGGTGATTCCCCGGCCCTCGAGCTCCCTCTTGAGCTCTTGTCCGCTCATCACTTTCTTCGCCTGGGTCCGGCTCATAGCCCGGCCCGCGCCGTGACACGTCGATGAGAACGAGCGGTCGCGGGCGTCATTCGTGCCCACCAAGACGAACGAGTTGGTGCCCATGCTTCCCGGGATGATCACCGGCTGTCCGAAAGCCCGGTAGGCATCCGGCAAGTCGGGTTGCCCGGGCCCAAACGCACGAGTCGCGCCCTTGCGGTGAACGCACAGTTTCTTCGTCACGCCTTCGACCTCGTACTCCTCGAGCTTCGCAAGATTGTGCGAGATGTCGTAGACGACACGCATTCCCATATCCCGCGCGGGCCGCCGGAAGACGCGCCGGAATGCGTCGCGAGTCGCATCGGTCAAGAGATGGCGATTCGCTTTGGCGTAGTTACCGGCCGCGTCCATTGCGCCGAAGTAATCCTGGGCGACGGGATGATCGAACGGCACCGAAGCGAGCTGCCGATCGGGAACATCGATACCGAGCTCTGGCATCAGACGATCGATCGTCTTCACGTGATCGGTGCATGTCTGGTGACCGATCCCGCGTGACCCCGAGTGGATCATCACGCATACCTGTCCGAGGAAGAGGCCCATCGCATCCGCCGCCGTTTGATCGCGTATCTCGTCGATCACCTGCACTTCGAGAAAGTGGTTGCCGGCGCCGAGGCTGCCGAGCTGAGGTGCGCCGCGTTCCTTCGCCCGCTCGGACACCTTCTCGGCACGAGCTCCCGGCAGAGTGCCGGCGTCCTCGGTGAATTCCGCGTCCTCATCCCAGCCGACGCCTTTGGATAGGGGGAATTTCACGCCCTCGCGGAGGACCTGGTCGACCTCGGCGGCATCGAGACGCATTCGCCCTTTGCCTCCGACGCCCCGTGGAACGCGCTGCCCCAGCTCGTTCACGAGGTCGCGGATCCGCGGCCCAACGTCGGCTTCCCAGGTCAGATCGCTACGCACGAGGCGCACTCCACAACCGATGTCGAATCCGACTCCGCCCGGGGACACCGCGCCCCCTGCTTCGATGTCGGTTGCCGCGACGCCGCCGATCGGAAAGCCGTAGCCCCAATGAATGTCCGGCATTGCAAGGGCCGCTCCGACGATGCCCGGCAGCGTCGCTACGTTCGCGATCTGATTGACAGCCCGGTCCTCCACCGCTTTCTCGAACAGCGCCTGGGAAGCGAAGACGCGCGCAGGCACGCGCATTCCGTCGACGTAACCGATCGGCAACTCCCAGAGAAACTCTTCGAGTCGACGCGGCTCGGCGCTGGATTCCACGACGGCTAGAACGTCACCACCTTGTCTGCTTCGGCAAACATCTTTGCCACGTCGGGCGGAGCCACCCAGCTTCCATTCACCTTGCTCAGGTCTTCATCGGTCGCCCCACGGGCGACTGCGCAGCCTTTTCATATATAGATGGGCACGTTGTGCTCTACGAGCTTCGCGATGAGCTCGCGAGCCGGAGGGAGCCCAACCCCCTCCATGGTCTGCAAGTTGTCCTCGAGGACGAGCTCCGCCGCGTCGCCCCCGAGAACCACTGCCGTGTCGTGGCCGACCTCCACCGATCCGTTGGCAGCAAGATGCAGTGGGATGGACGCTCTCGTCGCATCGCCTTTTCCCGCGGTGGCCATGTAGATGAAGCGCATTACCTACTCCTCTCTGCCGGTCGATGGTCTTCGAAATAGCGCATGAGCTTCCTCAAGGGTTGGTATCCATCCGCGGCTGGTTTCAGACATCGAAGTAAACCTCTGCGAGCCAGCCGCTGTTTGTGGGTTCGACACGAAGCTGGTGATAGGTGACTGCCTTCACCGCGGTCCCCTCGAGGGCGTGATCCCGGGGGGCGACGGATACCGTGCCAGCGGCCCGCCCCTCCTCGTCTACGGTCTCCAGCCGGATCTCGGTGATCACCGCGTCGCGCGCGTCCTGCAGGTAGAGGACCTCATCGAGCCAGTCGACCAGCGCCCCGCCCAGATCGCGCGCATGAACCACGATCGGAATGACCTCGCCCTCGCCGTCGGACCGAGCCCCGGTTATTCCGAGCAGCCCGAGGGTGGCCTCACGGAAGAGATCTTCGAGCGTCTCGGCCCGCGCCCTTATTCCAACATCGGCCGTGTGCTCGAGGACCTCATAGCCGCCCATTTCAGGGAGCCTCGCGCAGATGACAGAATCTCCCGGTGGACCGAGCTGCCGCGACAACCGGAGCCCGAGCATTCCTGTCCAATGTCGAGAAGGTCATCCGCGGCAAGCGGTGGGCGGTCGAGGCGTCCGCTACCGCTCTTTTCGCGGGAGGCCATCTCCTAATCGAGGACGTTCCTGGGGTCGGTAAGACGATGCTTGCCCGCACCATCGCCCGGTCGATAAGGGGTTCTTTCAAGAGGGTGCAGGCGACCCCCGATCTGTTGCCGTCCGACGTCACGGGGACATCGGTCTACAACCAGAAGAACCAGGAGTTCGAGTTTTTGCCGGGGCCGATATTCGCCAATGTGGTCTTGATCGACGAGATCAACCGCACTACTCCTCGGACTCAGTCGGCGCTGCTAGAGGCCATGGACGAAAACGCCGTGACCACAGATGGGATCCGGCGTTCGCTCCCGGACCCCCTGTTTGTGGTGGCAACTCAGAACCCTCTGGAGCATCACGGCACCTATCCCCTCCCGGAGGGTCAGCTCGACCGTTTTGCGATTGCGATGGGGATGGGTTACGTCGATCTGCAGACCGAGCGCGAGGTGGTGCGGGCGCAGTTGGAGTCTCATCCCATTGAGGAACTGGATTCCGTCCTGACGCCTGATGAGGTCGTCGGTATTCGCAAGGTTGTGCGCACTACACACGTCGCAGATCCGATTCTCGATTACGCGCTGGCCATCACGACAGCCACACGTCGGCATCCCGATCTCGAATTGGGGGCCAGCCCGCGGGCCTCGATCACTTTGGTTCGGTGTGCCCAGGCGCGCGCACTGATCCAGGGTCGTGAGTTCGTCGTACCCGACGACGTTAAAGCGCTCGCCCCGGCTGCCCTGGCACACCGGATCATTCCGACGGCAGGGTTGCGTCTAGAGCAAGACCGAAGGACCCAGATCGTGCGCGAGTTGGTGGAGCAAACCGAAGCTCCGGTGACCTCCACGCCGCCTCCGCCTCCCGCGCCTCCGTCATGAGACCCACCCGCCGAGCTCTAGCGCTCGGTGGTACCGGGTTGCTCTTATTGCTTGCGGCAACCACCGCGCAAGCTGGCTGGCTGTTCGTGCTGTCGGCGGGAGTACTCGGTCTCGTCCTGGCTTCCGTTTTCATCCGTCATCGTCTCGGCGCGGCCGCAATATCCCGACAACTCCCGCAGCGCGCCCGCGTGGGGGATCCCGTTCGGGTCGGTCTAACTGTGGCGAACAATGGTCGAGGCAGCCTCCCGCTGATGCTGATCTCGGATTCGTTTCCCGCCTTCGAGCCGGTCGTTGTGGCATGCGAGCCGATCCCTTCGGGCGAGAGCGCCCACATAGAACTGGTGCGCGCCCCCACCCGGCGCGGAGTCTTCGCGGGGGGCTCCGTCACGCTGACGGCCGCCGCCCCCTACGGCGTATTGCGCTCGGCGAAGACACTAAAAGTCGACTCTTCGATAACCGTCGTGCCGCAGTGGGTGGATCTACCGACATGGCCGATTCTGGAGCCCTCTTCCTTTCCATCCGACGTGCTTCACGAGAGGGCGCGGACCGGGGCGGGGGAGGAGTACCTCGGGGTTCGGGACTATCGCCCCGGAGATCCGCGGCGATGGGTTCACTGGCGCTCCTCGGCCCGGGCGGGGCGACTCGTGGTTCGGGAGTACGAGGAAGAAACCGCCAGTCGCGTGGCGCTGGTGCTTGCCGGGGCGGATGTGGGAGACCCGCCGGACTCGGCCTTCGAGGCCCTCGTCAGCGGCATGGCCTCGATCGCGCTGTACGCACTGGTGACCGGCCACCCCGTCGACCTTCTCGCCGTGGGTGCCGACAATGAAGTAATGGAGTTGTCCGGTCCGGATCGCACCGCGACGCTGGAATGGCTGGCGCACGTCCAGCCGCGCGACGTATCTCTCGCGGCGCCGGTCGCGCGTGCCCTTCAGCGCCTACGACGACGAGGAACGGTAGTGATGTTCGTCCCGAGCCGCGGGCAAGCTGCTACGTCTTTGGAACCGGCGCTGAACCAGGTCCAGTCCTCGGGATCCCGGGCCGCCGCGGTGGTCGCGCGAGCCTCCACTTGGGGGACCGGTGTTGCGTCGGCTGAGGAAACCCACCTGTTGCAGCGACTTCCAACCGGACGGGCCGGCGTTAGAACTGTGGGCTACGGAGAGGACCTCCTCAAATGTCTGCTTCATTGATCGAGCTGGTTCGCAGCGCGAACCGAGTCCGTAAGTCCGAGGACTCCGTCAAGCTACGGGCCGCGGTCTTAGGAGCCGTGCTTACCGGTGCCTTGGCCTTGGCTGTGGAACAGGCGATCGCGATCCCCACCGCAGTCATCGTGTTGATCGCTATACCGATTGCTTACTGGGTCTCGTATGTCCGACGCAACGAAGACAACTGGCACATCAAGCTCGCGCTCGCGCTGGGCGCGGTGATGGCCCTGTTCCGTTTCCTCGGCCAGTTGAGTGGGATCTCTACTCTTGACGAGGCTCGCTTTCCTCTAGCCGACATCTTTCTCTGGGTCCAGGTCCTTCATAGCTTCGACTTACCCGCGCGCAAGGACCTGAACTTCTCGCTTGGTTCATCGCTCGCATTGATGGCCGTCGCCGGCTCGCTGTCACAGGACCTTCGCTATGGGTTTCTCTTGTTGATCTACTTCGGTTTCGTCGTGGCCGCACTGCACTTCAGCCATCGCTCCGATGTCGAGGAGAGGGCCGACGCGACGATGAAGGCATCGTCGCCAGCGGCTCGTTCGGGCCGGCGCCTTCCCGCTGCTCAGATAGCGAGAGCGGCCGTTGCGACATTGCTTGCCGCCGGTGCCCTGTTCTTGGTGCTTCCACAGCCGCGCGGTGTTCGAACGTTCGCGCTGCCGTTCTCGCTGGGCGCGGGCGGCGGCCTGTCGACCTTCGGTCAGATCGTTAATCCCGGCTTTCAGAATGGAGCCGCATTTCGTTCGACGGGGACGGCCTTCCACGGGTTCAACAATGAGCTGGACCTACGAGTGCGAGGGAATCTCTCCGACAGCATCGTTATGCGCGTCCGCTCGACCGCCCCCGCAATGTGGAAGGGGATGATTTTCGACCGCTGGAACGGCGTCACTTGGAGCGCCGACACCGAGGACCCCAGTTCTCTCGGTACCGACCCGCCTTACAGGTATCCGATCGAGTTCCGGGACCTCGGCCCCCGGATCGACATCACGCAAACCTTCTACGTAGAGACCGAGCAGCCGAACGCCATCTTCGCCGCCGGCCAACCGGACGTCGTCTATTACCAGGGCGGACTTGCTATCGACTCCAACGGAGGGTTGCGACTCGACTCCACGCTCACGCCGGGCACGGTCTACAGCGTGATCTCAACGCGCGGTGCTGCCACGCCGCGAGAGCTGCGACAGGTCCAGATGGATTCCCTGCTTCCCAGAATCGAGCGTTACCTGGAGCTACCCGAGACGATTCCTCAGAGGGTGCACGATCTCGCGCGCGACATCACGGCCTCCGAGTCAAATCCCTATGACAAGGTCAAGGCGATCGAGGCTTATCTGAGGAAGAACTTCCGCTACAACCTCGACTCGCCGGTACCGCCGGAAGGCCAAGACGCTGTCGATCACTTCCTGTTCGAGACGGACGTCGGTTTCTGTGAGCAATTCGCTTCGGCCACGACCGTCATGCTTCGGAGCCTGGGAATACCGGCACGCGTCGTTGCGGGTTACGCAGTCGGACGACGGAATCCATTCACGGGGTTGTACGAGGTTAAGAACAGCGATGCCCACACCTGGGTGGAGGTGTACTTTCCCCGCTACGGCTGGTACGAGTTCGATCCCACATTCGACATTCCGCCGGCGCAAGTTGACTTGGCAGAGTTTGTCCCGCTGGTTCGCGCCTTTCGCTTTCTAGCGGAGAAACTTTCGGCTCTCATCCCCAGCGGTGCGGGTGGGCTATTGCGTCAGAGCCTTGTCGTCGCATTCGTCGGCGTGATCGCGTTTGGGATTCTCTATACCTGGCGGCGCCTGAGACCTAAGCCCGTCGAGGCCTTCGCCGGAGCCGCAGGAGCCGATCTCGGTCCCGTCGGTCGTGCTTTTCTCCGACTAGAACAAGCGTTGCATCTGAGGAGGTTGGGCAGGTCTCCATCCGAGACTGCCGCTGAACTACTGGCTCGCACCGCGAACCTCCGCGAGCCCTCGGTGACCCGCGCGCTGCAGGCCTTCCAACGTGAGCGTTACGGGCCGGAGCCTCCCACTGCGGACGACGCGTCCGCGGCCGTCGCAGAGCTCGATCGACTCGCCGGTGATCCGCCTACTCGGGGGCCGGAGGGATGATCAGCTCCTGGCCAACCGCCAGCTCGGTCGGATCCGTGATGCCGTTTTCCTCGGCTATCAAATCGGCTAGATCCGGGTCCCCGTAGAACCGCATCGCGATGGCGCGCAACGTGTCGCCCTCCCGGACGACGTACGTCTGAGCTTCGGTGGATTCGGGCGCCGTCTCGCTCGGCGCCGGAGTCACAACCTCGGGCTCGGTCTCTTCCTCGGCGAGGCGAGTCTCGAGCTCATCGATCTCGGCTTGGGCCGCCGTGAGCTCCCGACGCACCCGATCCAGCTCGGCGGAATCGTCGCCACCTGAGCTGGCGCGCCCGACCATGAAAGCGATGACGAGTGCTCCGGCTAGTGCAGCGATCCGCCCCCATAGGAGTCGGGGCCTGCGACGGGGAGTGGCTTCCTCGTCGTAATAGTCGTAAGTGCCCTCGTCCTCGTACGGATCAAACGTCTCAGCCATTCGTGGCCCCTGCCGCCCGTCCGGCCCAGCGCCGGTGACCAGTGCGAGGTTAGCGGTTTTCGTTCGGGCCTACCCGGCCTAGGGAGGCCACCCGCCTGGCCCAAATCCCTGCGATCAAACCCTTCTAAGTTGGCCTACCGCTCTCTCAGTCTCCGCAAGAGGTCTATATCGACCGCCGCGACGAGTGCGCGCAGCGCGCGGCCGGTGCGCCCCAGATCCTTCGGGCTCATGTTTCGAACCGTGTCGGAGGGCGAGTGGTAGTCGGGCTCGTCCCCGCTCCACATGAAGCTTCCCGGGATTCCCGCCAGCTCGAAGGGCCCGTTGTCGGAGCAGTCGCAAGTTGTGCGGTACACGACCTCGATCCCTTTCCGATCGATCTTCTTGAAGAGGACCCGAGCCATGACATCGGGGCCGATGCCCGCAGTCCCGACGATCAAAGGTGATCCGTCGGCCACCATGTCGACCGAAACCATTCCCGCGAGCCGGGCTCGGCCGTGTTCGCCGAGTCTGTTCACGAACACTTGGGAGCCCACGTGGTGGCTCCCGTCGGCGCCATATTCCTCAGAACCAAAGGCCACGAACTTGAGGAATTCCACATGGCTCGTGCCGGCCGCTATGCGCGCGGTCTCGAGAAGCACCGCAACTCCCGAGGCGTTGTCGTTCGCTCCGGGGGCGCCGGGTACCGAGTCCATGTGACCGCCCAGGATTACTGGATATCGTCTAGCTCCAGGCCACCAAGCGACGATGTTGCGCGATGTCCCATCGTCAACCGAGAACTTCTGAATCCGCACTCTGTAGCCAAGCGATTCGAACTCCGCCGCGATGTAGCGAGCGCCGCGCCGCTCATTCCGAGTGGCTCGTACGCGAATACCGATGTCGCGCGCCAACGCCCGCACATGCGTCATCGCACGATCCTTGTTGAAGTAACCGAGCTGCTGTTCGGCCTGCTCGGTCGCAGTCTCTCCAGGAGGGCCGGGGACCGACGCATCCCAAAGTGGGGACAGTGTCGCAATCAGAAGAGCAATGAACCCGCGCGCAATCACGCGAATTAGAGTAGCGCCGCATGCCGCCTAAACGAGACAAGCCGGAGATACCCACAGGCTGGTTTCAGCGCGGCGCCCGGTTGGCAGGCCAGACCGGGAAGTCGACCGCCCGCTTTATCGGCACCCGGATGAAAGCCTTCGCCGCGCCGGAAAGAGCACAAGAGTTTCTTGCCGGGTTTCACGAGCAAACCGCACAGCAGCTCGTGCAAATGCTTGGCGAAATGAAGGGTGCCGCAATGAAGGTCGGGCAGCTGGCGTCGTTCTACGAGTTCAGCGTGCCGGGCGAGTACCTGGGCACGTATCGGGACGCGCTCACGATGCTGCAGAACTCGGCTCCGCCGATGGATCCGGAGGCGTCGCGCGGTGTGATCAAGCACGAGTTCGGCCGTTCGGTCGAGGAAGTCTTCGCGAGCTTCGACGACGAGCCGGTGGCCGCGGCCTCGATCGGCCAGGTGCACAAGGCTCAACTTCCCTCGGGCGAGAACGTCGCCGTAAAGGTGCAGTATCCGGGCGTCGACGATGCAGTCCGCGCCGATGTCAAGAACGTCTCGGCTCTGACCAAGCTCGCCGTTGCGATCGCGCCGAACATCGACCCGAAGGACGTCGCGAACGAGGTCAAAGAGCGCGTCTTAGAGGAGCTCGACTACCGGCGCGAGGCCTCCAACCAGGCGAAGTTCGCGGAGTTGTATTCCGGCCATCCATTCATCGTGATTCCCAAGGTCTTTCCCGAGTACTGCCGGCAGCGCGTCATCACTCAGGAGTTCATCTCTGGTCGGCCATTTCTCTCGGCACTTGAGTGGGACCAAGTCGACAAGGATCGACTTGCAGAGATCGTGTTCCGTTTTTTCTATGGGAGCCTCAACCGCTTCCTCTTGTTCTCCGCCGACCCCCACCCGGGCAACTATCTATTGCTCGACGAAGGCAAAGTGGCGTTTCTGGACTTCGGCCTCGTCCGGGCCGTCGACCCCGGAACGCTCGATCTGCTGCTGGAGGTCGTCCAGGCTCTAATCACCGAGGATAGAGATCGCGGTCGGGCGGCGATGGAGGGTCTCGGCATCCTGCATCACCGCACACCCGATATCGATGCCATCTGGGACACGCTGAAGCTCTTGAACGCAGCTGTGCTGGAGGATGCGCCCTTCACTATCGACCCCCCGCTTGTGCACGAGATCGCCGCCGCGGGATTCGATCCTCGTTCGCACGCGTTCCAGGAGCTTCGTAAGGTCCGTCTCCCGGGTGTAATGGTCACGTTCAACCGCATGTCGTTCGGAGTTGCGTCACTTCTCGCTCGTTTGGAGGCCACCGCCAACTGGCAGGCGATCGCGCGCGAACTGTGGGCGGGCGAGCCATCCCAAACTCCGTTAGGCAAAGCGGATCAGGAGTGGATGCGCTCGACCCACCCCGACCACGTGCCCCCACTGCTGGCGATG
>DATADF010000012.1:0-3331 GCA_036258695.1 Actinomycetota bacterium | reverse complement strand
ATGGCCCAGCGCGATCCGCTGGTGGAGTACCAGCGCGAGGGCTACGACATGTTCAGCCAGATGCAGGAGACGATCAAAGAGGACTTCGCGCGTTACATCTTTCATGTCGAGACGGTGCGGGGGGACCAGCGCGAGCAGCCCAGCCGAGTCCGTCAGGAACGTCGCCAGATCCCCATGGCACAGATGCAGGCCGCGCCCCCGTCGCTGGACGACGAACCGGCAGCTCAGGCAGCCGGCGGCGAGGAGGTCGTCATCCAGCAAGCCCGCTCGGAAAAGATCCCTCGCAATGCGCCCTGCCCCTGTGGAAGCGGCAAGAAGTACAAGATGTGCCACGGCCGTCCCGGCGCGGCGGCCCTGTAGCCCGCGCCTGCACGCAGCAGCAAGCCCCGAGCGGCTCCGACCCAAGGATCAATGAACGGTTTTGGGCGGGCGGGTGGCTGGCCAGCCTGAGCAGCAATAATGAGGACGTGGAAGACCTCAGCGAGCGCGTAGCAACGGTCCAGACGAAGCTCGATCAAATAAAGGACTACCTTTGACCTCGAAACGAAGAGGGCTCGTCTCGAGGAGCTAAGGGCGGCCTCTGCAGCGCCTGATTTCTGGGACGACACCTCCTCCGCACAGCAAGTAATGGCCGAGAGCGCGCGCCTTTCCGAAGACGTCTCGCAGTTCGACGAGATTCAATCTCGCCTCGCCGACGCGCGTGTCCTGTGGGAGTTGGCCGAGGGCGAAAAGGACGAGGCCACTGGGAGGGAAGCGGACGAGGAACTGGCCGCTATCGAATCGGAGATCGAGTCCCTTGAGGTTCTCGCTCTTCTCGGCGGCGAGTTCGATGATCACCCCGCGATCGTGGAAGTGCACGCGGGGGAGGGGGGCACCGACTCACAGGACTGGGCCGACATGTTGCTTCGGATGTACCTGCGCTGGGCCGAGCGGCGCGGCTTCAAGGCGGATGTTCTCGAGGTAACCCCGGGGGAGGAGGCCGGTATCAAGGGTGCGACGCTGACGGTCGAGGGGCGGCACTCTTATGGATTGCTCGCCGCCGAGCGCGGCGTCCACCGGCTGGTCAGGATCTCGCCCTTCGACGCGTCGCGCCGGAGGCATACCTCCTTTGCGTCGGTTGATGTGACCCCCGAGGTTGACGAGCAGGTCGAAGTCGAGATCGACCCCGACGACCTCCGTATCGATACCTACCGCTCGTCGGGCGCAGGTGGCCAGCACGTGAATGTCACCGACTCTGCCGTTCGAATCACGCATCTGCCGACCGGCATCGTCGTGTCTTGTCAGAACGAACGTTCACAGATGCAGAATCGAGCGGTGGCCATGCGGATACTGAAATCGCGTCTGCTCGCGCGCGCGCTCGAGGAGCGGGAACAGGAGCTCGTGGCATTGCGTGGAGAGAAACGCGAGATCGGCTTCGGGTCCCAGATCCGCTCGTACGTTCTGCATCCATACCAGATGGTCAAGGACCATCGCACCGGAGTCGAGACGGGAAACGTCCAAAGCGTGCTCGACGGCGATCTCGATAGGTTCATCGGGGCGGAGCTGCGACGAAAGGCCGGTGGGGGCGAGGCACCGCGAGCGTCGGACAAGCCGGAGAAGCCGGGATAGCTGGATGGTCACCGCTCCCACGCGCCCCTCGGCTAACCTGAGGACGACATGATCAAAGCCATTGAGCTAGCCAAGGAATACAAGGGCGGCATCCGCGCGCTCGAAGGGATATCGCTCGACATCGAGAAGGGCGAGTTCGTTTTCATTGTCGGACCGTCCGGCTCGGGCAAGTCCACGTTTTTGAAATTGCTAACTAAGGAAGAGGAACCGACGAGCGGCGAGATCTACGTTGCCGGCAAGAACCTCGGCAGCCTCCCGCGCTGGCGAGTGCCGTATCTCCGCCGCAATGTGGGCTGCGTGTTCCAGGACTTCAAGTTGCTGCCGAATAAAACTGTCTTCGAGAACGTGGCCTTCGGCCTCGAGGTGATCGGTCGTCCTAGATCGCTCGTGCAGCGCCAGGTCCCTCAAATCCTTGAGCTGGTCGGACTGGGCGAGAAGCTCGATCGCTTCCCGGATGAGCTC
Organism: Actinomycetota bacterium; assembly: GCA_036258695.1. Lineage (GTDB taxonomy): Bacteria > Actinomycetota > CADDZG01 > CADDZG01 > WHSQ01 > DATADF01. The sequence continues at coordinate 1,261 of DATADF010000012.1, read as the reverse complement.
TCGGGTGGTGAGCAGCAGCGGGTATCTATTGCTCGTGCGTTTGTCAATCGCCCGTTGATCCTGATTGCGGATGAGCCGACCGGAAATCTCGATCCCGCCACGTCCGTGGGGATCATGCGGCTGCTCGATCGCATCAATCGCACAGGAACCACCGTCGTGATGGCGACACACGATCACGCGATCGTCGATTCGATGCGCCGGCGCGTTGTCGAGTTGGAGAACGGCCACGTCGTGCGCGACCAATCGCGCGGTATCTACGGGGTGGGTGGCTAGCCAGGCATGCGGATCGGGTATTTCCTCTCTGAGACGGTAACGAACCTCCGTCGGAACTTGTTGATGACCATCGCGGCCATCTCCACCGTCACCATCTCATTGCTATTGCTTGGGGGCGTTCAGATCCTCGGCATGGTCGTGGATCGAGTGACGGCGACCTGGGAGGCCAAAGTCGAGATCTCCGTCTATCTGCTCGACGACGCGACGGAAGGGGAGATCCAAACCTTGACGCGCGACGTATCGCAGATGCCCGAGGTCGAAAACGTCACCTACGTGTCCAAAGCAGACGCCTTCGAGGAGTTCAAGACGCTCTACGAAGACCAGCCGGAATTCTGGCAAACGTTGCCGCCCGATTCGCTGCCCGCGTCATTGCGGATCAAGCTGACCGATGCGAAACACACGGAAGTGGTGGCCTCCCGGATCGAGGGCGCGCCCGGCGTGGAGGAAGTCCGCTTCGGCGGCGAGATCATCAAACGTCTGCTGCAGGTGAACTCCCTGCTGCGTTCGGTGACCTTCGTGATGTCCCTGATCCTTATGGTCGCCGCGGCTGCTCTGATCGCGAACACGATCCGGCTCGCCATCTACTCCCGGCGGGAGGAGATCGGCATCATGAAGCTCGTCGGCGCGACGAACTGGTTCATCCGCATTCCGTTCATGCTCGAGGGGCTGTTCGCCGCGCTGGTCGGGGCGGCGCTATCCGGGCTCATCGTGCTGATGGCCAACTCGCTGTTGTTCGCCCGGGTCGGCGAGGCGGTGAGGTTCCTCGGCCCGATCTTGAGCTTCTCCTCGGCCGAGATCTTCGGCGTGCTCGCGGTCCTTGCCGGGGTCGGGGCACTGGTCGGCCTGATCGGCTCGACCCTCGCACTCCGCCGCTTCTTAGAGGTCTAGCCGCGCGTTGTTCACTTTCTGGCGTCGGCTATCGCACTGGATTCGCCTGCACTGGACGCACGGCATGCCTAGGGACACGCACACCTACCCCAAGCAAAGG
>DATADF010000011.1:0-3797 GCA_036258695.1 Actinomycetota bacterium | reverse complement strand
CCACCCCGGGGCCCCAGTGGCTGCATTACGCGTACGGGGGGTTGTTTCCCGTGGTCGTCCTGGTGCTCGCGCACCGCTGGGCGCGACGGCTGGAGGGCCTCGCCTGGGTAGCCTTCGGTGCGGCGGGGTTTATTAATTTCGGTCTTACCTTCCGGGCGCTCCAGACCGGGCTCGGCATCGGAAAACGGTTGGAACACAAATGAACTGGCTGGATCTCGCCGCCATCCTGCTCGCTCTGGCCGCCGCCTATCGTGGTTGGCGCCTTGGACTGCTGGGTCAGGCCTTCGAGCTGGGCGGGGGCTTTCTCGGCCTAATCGTCGGACTGGCACTGGGCCCGCGCATCGCGTCGGCATTCACCGACAAGGCAGGTCTGACCGGCGCCCTGATCTCCCTGGCCGTGCTCTTTGTGGCTTTGTCGCTGGGGCAGACCGCGGGCTACATCGTCGGGCATCGACTGGGTCTTGTTGTGAAGCGCGCACGAATGGGACCACTCAATTCGGCCACGGGAGCCGTCTTCGGCATCACGATCACGGTCCTCGGCGCCTGGCTGCTGAGCTCGGTATTGGTGCATGGACCGTCGCGCGACATAGCGCGCGCGATAAAGGGGTCGAAGCTCCTCGTTGCTGTGAACGAGGCACTCCCTCGTCCGCCGGACATCGTGGCTCAGCTTCAGCAGTACCTGAACACATCGGGTTTCCCGCAGGTGTTTGCCGGGCTCCCGCGCTCCATCGGCCCGCCCGTGAGGCTTCCCTCCGAACGCACCGCTCGCCAAGCGATTGCAGCAGCCGACCAATCGACAGTGCGCGTTGTCGTCCCCGCCTGCGGCGGAACTCAACTTGGGAGCGGTTGGATCGCCGCCCCGTCAACCGTCGTCACAAACGCCCACGTGGTGGCGGGGGGCGACAACGTCACGATCCAGGAACCGGGCTCCGGCGACCATTCCGGTGTCGTGGTGCTATTCGATCCCGATACGGACATTGCGATCGTTCACGTGGAGGGGCTCACCCAGCCCATTCTGGAATTGACGACCGAGCGCCTGGAGCGCGGCACTCCGGGAGCCACGCTCGGATACCCCGGAGCCGCTGACGGGGACCTGGTTCCCCAGGCCGCTGCAGTTCAGGCCATGTACGACGCAGTGGGCCGCGATATCTACGGACGGGGCGAAGTTCAGCGCGAGCTGTACGAGTTGCGCTCCCGCGTGCGACAGGGGGATTCGGGTGGCCCGTTCGTGTTGCCCGATGGAAACGTAGCGGGGGTCGTGTTCGCGGCGTCCACCACGGACTCGGATACCGGTTACGCCCTTACGGGGGCCGAGGTCTCGGACGAGATCGACCGCGGCAGCCGCCGCAGCTCTCCGGTGTCGACGGGCGGGTGTACGCGTTAGGCAATCCGTACTGGTCGTGTCGCAAGAATCGCCGGTTTTCCGGGCGGGCGGGTGGCCACCAAGATTGACCAAGGATTAAGGAAAGACCGGGGATCTATGCGGTCTGTCCGCCATCCACGACGAGGGTGGTTCCCGTCACAAAGGAGGAGGCATCGGAGGCGAGGTAAATGGCCGCGCCGACGATCTCCTCCGCGCGTCCGAGCCGACCCATCGGGATCATCTTCTCGGCCTCGGCTTGCGTCTGCGGGTCGCTCGTCATCCACTCGTTCAAAGGAGTGTCGATCCACCCGGGCGCGATCGTGTTGACGCGGATGTTCGACTGGGCAAGCTCCTTCGCGACCGCTTGCGTCATGAGGCGCACGCCACCTTTAGCGGCTGAATAGAACGAGAGAGTCTGTGCTCCCTCGATACCCGCAACCGACGCGATCTGAATGATCGAGCCGCCACCCGATTGCAACATCGCTTGCGCTCCGAGTTGCGTGCCGTGAAAGACCGAGTCCAAGTTCAGTTTCAAGATCTTGGTCCACCCTTCCGGACGCAGCGACACGATCGGGGACATGAAATTGCTCCCGCCGGCGTTGTTCACGAGGATGTCGAGTCCTCCAAGCTCCTGCACGGTCCGATTGACGAGAGCCTCGATCTGGTCGCGCTCTTTCACGTCGGTAGGGACGACGAGGGCGCGCCGGCCCAGTGCATCGATCTCCTTCGCCAGCGTCTCCAGATCTTCGACGCTGCGCGCCGCCACCGCGACGTCCGCTCCAGCCTCAGCGAAGCCGAGTGCGATGGCGCGCCCGATGCCGCGCGAGGCTCCCGTCACGATTGCTCTCTTGTCCTCGAGTGAGAAAAGCTCGACCATCGGTCCTCCTTAATGCGCCGCGCGCCGATCGGCGTAGAACGCTACTCGCCCGGCAAGCGCCGCTATATAGTCCTGCCCCCATGCGTGAGCCTGCGCCGAGGAAGCGTGCCGATCGGGACGTGGGCGCGACCTCAATCGGTGTGGCCGAGGCGGCCCGCCGCTTGCGGCTTTCGCGAGCAACGCTTTACCGACTGATCAAATCGGGTCGCGTGGCGGCCCTGCGCGACGGTCGGAGTTACCGGATTTCCCTGGAAGAGGTCGAGAGATTCCTACACCGCCGCTACAGAGACACGGGCTAGCCCGGGAGCACACACAGGGGCTTAGTAGATGAGGGTCGAGCTGGACCAGGCTCTCGACGCGATTCTGGAGAGCCCAGGTGTCGTCTTCTTGCTCGGCGACATCGACAGCGGCAAGACGACCGTCGGCTTCGAGTTGTTGCAAGCGGCCGTGCGCGCCGGAATTCCGAGCGCTCTGGTCGACGCGGACATTGCCCAAACAACGGTTGGTCCCCCGACCACCGTCGGCTTGAAGCTGTTGCCCGACGAGCACTCGCTCAGCTCCCCACTGGCCGAAGCCGATCGGCTCGGCTTCGTGGGGGCACTGTCCCCGCGGGGGCATCTGCTGCCGCACGTGGCAAACAGCGCCAAGCTCGTGGATGCCGCGCGCTCCGGTGGGGCAAAGCTCGTGGTTTTGGATACAACGGGATTGGTCTCGGGGATCTATGGCCAGACTCTGAAGTTCCACAAGATGGATTTGGTGCAGCCCGATTACGTCCTCGCCCTGTCGCGCGGCGGAGAGCTCGATCCCGTCGTCGGGATTGCGCATCGGTTCACGAATGCGCAGGTCTTCGAGGTCGAGTCGCCGGCCCAGGTCCGCGAGCGCAGCGCCGAAGAGCGCATGGCTCACCGCGAGAAAAAGCTGGCTTCATATTTCGCCCGCGGGTCCTCCAGGTGGAAAGTGAAGCCCACCGTCTTCATGCCGACACTCCCCTCGGAATTCGATCTCTCCCTATTGGAGGGCTTGGTCGTGGGGATGGAAGACGGGTCGGGGCAGTGCGTGGGGATCGGTGCTCTAGAGTACGACCCCGACGAGGAGATCCTGCGGATGGTTTCGCCGGTAACGGAAGGCGTCCGTGGGCTCCGTCTTGGATCCGTGAAGATCGACACGGCGGGCCGCTTCAACGGCGTGGTCAACCTGTCGCAACTCTTCCGAAGCGAGTAGTCAGGAGCGGCATGCCGTCACTCATCAAGAAACGGCGCAAGAAGATGCGCAAGAAAAAGCATCGCAAGATGCTGAAGAAGACTAGGTGGCAGAGGCGGCAGCAGGGTAAGTAAGCCTGCTGCGTAGGAGGCGTGGATGCGCACTCGCGAGGTCATCACATTTCTCTCCGACTACGGCCTCGAAGATGAGTTCGTTGGCGTATGCCACGGCGTCATCCTGAAGATCGCCCCGCACATCCGCATCGTCGACATTCACCACAACATCCTGCGTCAGGACATCAGGCACGGCGCGATCGTGTTGCAGCAAGCCGTTCGCTTCATGCCCGCCGCAGTCCAT
>DATADF010000010.1:0-5088 GCA_036258695.1 Actinomycetota bacterium | reverse complement strand
GTTTTGGTAAGCGTTGGGCGCCACTGCTACAAAGCCCATTTCTGTACTAACCGTGACCTCTAACGGCGCGTCCGCCGTGTGGGCGTCCGTCACGACAGAGGTCTCAGCCTCAGCACCAAGCTCACCCGGGGTGTAGGCCGGGCACGCGGGGGCCTGGGGCGCTTTCTGTGGAGGGCAGCCCTTCTTCTTTTTCTTTCCCTTGCCCTTCTTCGGCGGGCACTTCTTCGGTGGCTGTTCTGTTGAAGTCGGGCTGGGCGCCGGGGTCGCGGTCGCGCTAGGCGTTGGGCTGCCTTGTGGAAACTCGAGCGCGTCGTCAAGCGAGTCGCCGGCCGAAGCGAGCGACACTGTGTCCTGAGCCGGTGCGGCTCCGGCGATCGTTGAAAGTCCTGCTCCGATCAACACCGCAACAAGCAAGAGACCCAAACTCTTTCTAATCATCGAGTTCCTCCATGACCCCTGAGACGCGGACGGATTGAAGGGGGGTTCTCCGAGCGGAGCGGCATTTCCTGCCCATAAACAAGAGGGGGCGGCTGGCCGCCCCCTCTAAATGATTACCTTTTGTCCTATTTCCGGAGCGGTGCCTTCGCCCCCGCGACTTCAGGCGAATCCTTCTTGTACATGCCCTCGATCACGTCTGCATAGAGATCGTTAATCTGCTTGCGCTTCACCTTGAACGTGGGCGTGATCTCGTTCTCGTCTTGGAGAAAGTCACGTTCCAGGACGCGGATCTTCTTGATGCCCTCGACTTTGGCCAGCGCCTTGTTCACGTTCGATATGGCGGCGTAGATCTCGTTCAGAGCCTTCTCGTTGTTCGCGATGCCGGCGAGCCCATCGCCTCCATCGATCCCCGCCTTCTTCGCCCACGCGGGCGCCTTCTCCTCATCGAGAGTGATGATCGCGGTGAGGAATGGACGGCGGTCGCCGATGACGACAACCTGCGAGATCGCCGGGTGTGCCTGCTTGACTTTGTTTTCGATCTCCTGCGGAGCGATGTTCTTGCCGCCGGCGGTGATGATCAGGTCCTTCTTTCGGTCGGTGATCTTCAGGTAGCCGTGCTCGTTGAACTCACCGACATCACCCGAGTGGAGCCAGCCGTCCTTGTCGATGGTCTCGGCAGTGGCCTTTTTGTCCTTGTAGTAGCCGGCCATGATGTTTCCGCCGCGCACGAGGATCTCGCCGTCCTCGGCAATCTTTACTTCCATCCCGGGGAACGCTTTTCCGACCGTGCCGATGAGCACCGCGTCGGGTGGGTTCCAGCTCGTCGGCCCATTGCCCTCGGACTGTCCGTACCCCTCGGTGATCTTGATCCCGATGGAGTGAAAGAACCAGATCAGTTCGGGTGCGAGCGGGGCTGCGGCCGACAGTGGGAGCCGGCACTCCTCGAGTCCGAACGCGGCCCGGATCTTGTGCAATACGAGTTTGTCCAGAAGGCGGTGACGAAGCTTGAGTCCCATGGGGATGCGCGCATCCGCGTACGTGCCGCCACGCCGTACCGCTTCTTGTTCCAGTTCGGCGACTTCCTTGCCCACCTCAATGGCGCGCTTGGCCAGTTTCGCCTTGCGGTCGTTGGGATCGGCGGCTGCCATCTTGGCTTGGACACCTGCATAGAACTTCTCCCACACCCGCGGGACGCCGAAGAAGTAAGTCGGCTTTATCTCCTGCAGGTTCGGCAGCAGCTTGTCAATCGACTCCGCGAACGAAGTCTGGTGTCCATAGAAGATGTGCAGGAGATGCCCGAGCATGCGCTCGGCGATGTGCGAAAGCGGTAGATACGAGATCGCGCGTGCGTTGTAGCTGCCGTCGGGATTTTCGAGTTCTCGGTCGCCAATGGGGATGTGAGCTTGCGTGCTGTTGCACGTCCACCAGATGTTGGCATGTGTGAGCATGACGGCCTTCGGCGGGCCCGTCGTGCCCGAGGTGTAGACGAACGTCGCGAGATCCTCCGGCTTCAGGGCGGTGAGGGCTTCGTCGTAGCGCGAGTCCTCGACGTCGTCGCCCAGCTTCAGGAACTCGTCCCATGTGATTACGAAGTCACCGTTGGCCGACCCGTCGTAGTCGCCGAAGATGATCACCTTCTTCAGCTTCGGCACCTCGGACTTGATCTTCAGCATCTTCTCGAGCTGGTCGGAGGAGTCCACGAACGCGAACTTCGATTCGGAGTGGTCGACGATGTACTGCACCTGCTCCGGCGAGCTCGTCTGATAGATCGCAGCGGTGGCGCCGCCGAGGGCCATCGACGCGACGTCGGCGACGTGCCACTCGGGACGGTTATTCGAGAGGATCGCGATCTTGCTTCCGTGCTTGTACCCGAGAGCTAGAAGTGCCTTCCCCGCGCGGCGCACAAGGTCGCCGTAGTCCCCCCAGGTAATCGTCTTCCACTCGCCATTGGACTTGTAGTTGAGGGCCGGCCGCTGGGGGTGGGCCTTAACGCGCTCGTGAAACTTGCCAATGATCGTCTCGACAGGCATGCAAACGCCCCCTATTCCGTGTGGGCTTGACGCAAATAAGTTTAGGCGTGCAGTTAGCGGCGCGCCCGAGCCGCCCAGCCGATGTCGGCGGCGGTCTTGTCGAGGGCTTCGAGATGCTCGCTCCCCGGGTCGTACTCCCAGCGGGCGGTCTTGGTAGAGCGCCGGCCCGGCCACGTGAAGCTCACGACCCAGGTGTTGCGCCGAGGGTGGCGCACCGAATCCCAGCCGGCGTCGATCTCCTTGGGCCCGAGTGCCGGAGCGGTCTTCCGCAGGTTTGCGCTTACCGCTTCGCCAAGGGGCAGCTTCGACGTTCCGCTGCGAGCCCTCGTGAGGCGCGCCGTCTGGGCGCGGCGTGCCATGTTGGAGCGCTCCCAGATGATCGGACTCTCGAAGCGCTCGACCCATGCGGTATCGACTCCGGCCCGCTTAGCGATCGACGAGACGCTCTTGCCACGCCGCAAGAGGGCCTGGATCTCCTTTGGAGTGAGCTTGCTTTCGACGCGCGGCTCCGGTTGCGGCTCCGGGCTGGCGGCCGCTTCCTCCTCCTCCTGGGCACGGCGAGCCGCGGCGCGCTTTCTGGCGGCCGCGTCCAATTGCCTGACCAGTGCCTTGTCGAGCGCGAGCCGGAAGTCACCGTGCCGGACACCTGCGCGTCGAGCCAGGATCACGGCCCGGCCATCGTCGGTAACCGCTACGGGCTTCAGCGTTACCGGCTGACGACGTTTCGGCAGGCGGGTGGTCCCCTTGCGCGCAGCCTTCTTTGTAGTGGCCTTTTTTGGCGCCGCGCGCGTTGCTCCCCGCGCGATCTTCTTGGGGGCGGAGCGCGCGGCTCTGGCACGACTCGGCTTGCGAGTCGTTTTCTTTGCAGGCACGTCTGCATCGTAAAGAGCGCAGGACGGCCCGACGGGGATTTACCCCGCCGCCGATGCCGGCTGTGAATCCGCGGTCCCATCACGGGGCCGGAACTTGAGGACCGGAATCAGGCCTGCTTCGGCCAGAGCGCCCAGGGGAGGTTCGAGATCACGGTCGATCTCGAGCACCCCCTCGGGAGGATGCAGCAGTGCCGTTACGAGGCAGTCGGCGCAGTGCTCCGACTGGTACATGACGCACTTGTCGCACTCGATCCGCATGTCGGTTCCCCTTTCCGTCGGCTGACTCGAAACGCCCCTTACGGGCAGAAGCGGGCCTGTTGTCCGACGTTAGAGGGGACCACCGACAAAAACCGCCGACCAAGTGGCCGGGGTCGCCGGACTTCCCGCTCAACCTGGGCGGGTGGCCGCTCAAAATAGAGATCACCGAATCAGGGCGAGAAGCTGCTCCGATGTGGCGATGGTTGCCCCCAGTGCCCGAGCTCGTTCCTGGAGCTCCCGATCGTTGGTAACGACCACGACGGGGGTAGACGGGAGCTTTTCCAACAGGACAACGAGATGATCGTCCGCGATCTGACCGGGGGCCGAGTACTCGACTTTTACCGGACGGGCGCTCCGGCGGAGCGTTCCGGGAGTGACGTCGGAGCCATCGAAGACGACCGTCGCCGCGATCTTCTTCTTGCGCGCCACACGCGCGACGCCGTCGACGACGCGCTCTCGTTGGGTGGCCAGCTCGAGGTCCCCGTAGCCTCCTTCGGCCTTGGCGACGTTGTAACCGTCGACCAGCAGGTGGACCCGGGGAGTATCGAGCCACGCCAGGAGGGTCTCGGGGTCGTCGGCAAGGCGGCCGAGTGGAACGGGAAGCGGGCTCCGCGGTCCCGTCGCGACCTCGGCTTCAGGCTCGGACGGCACCCGGGCGCGACCGCGGCCCGCGAGCCTTTCCTTGGCAGGCTTGGGCACGGTCGCAGCCACCTTCCTCTTTTCCTCGCGCAAGGCGCGGCGCAACTCGTCGATCTCCGCGTGAGCCCTTTCGAGGTCGCGCCGGGCGCGGCGCAAAGCGCCTTCGCTCTCGGCTGCCGCCTTATCCAACTGCCGCCGTGCTCCATCGCGCTCCCCCTCGGCCGCCGCGAGAAGAGTCCCGAGTTTCTCTAGCTCGGCTTGCAGCTGGGCGATCTGCGCGCGTGCGTCTGCGATCTCAGTCCGGGCTTCTTCCTTAGCCCGCCGCGCTTCCGCACGCGCCTGTCGCGTCTTTTCCCGTTCGCGTTCCACGGCCTCCTTGAGGCCGCTGTCCGGTGAGCTTGTTTAACGCCGGCCCCTCGAGGTTCCCCGCAGCTCGTCTGCCCATCCTTCCGGACGGGATACCGCGAGTCGCAGCAACTCGACGTCGCGCTTCGGCAGTGGCGGTTTCTCACCGAGCCATTCCCCGATCAGCGCCCGCGTCGGCTCGTCCTCGAGGGCCGACAGAAGCGCGCGCCGGTGAGGGACAAGGCCTTTTTCGGTGCTCGCGAAGCGTTTGAATCTCTTCAGCGCGGTGGGCAGGTCGGCGAGCGAGGTCGTCCGCACATACGCCCCGACGCCGCGGGCGAGTGTCGCCGCGACATCATCGGGCAGGTCGTCCACTAGATCGTGCCGCTGGCGTGAAGCTGATCTAACTCCGATGTCGGGATGCCGATCTCACCCAGCAGCTCACCCGTGTGCTCGCCCAGCTTGGGCGGTGGGATACGAAGTAGTCGCTCCGCGCGTTCACCGAC
>DATADF010000009.1:0-4391 GCA_036258695.1 Actinomycetota bacterium | reverse complement strand
AGCTTGCGCTCCCGAAGCTCGAGCCGGCGCGACAAGCGCGACAGCCCGAAGTTGAACAACACAAACATCAGTCCACTGAAGATGAAGACCTGCAGCAGAGGGGCCGGGATGCCGCTACCCGTGAACACGCTTCCGGACGTGTTGACCACGATGCGGCTGTGCCGGATGACCTCTTGAATCCCGATGATGCTGACGAGCGACGTGTCCTTCGTCAGCGTGATGAGCTGCGACACCGTCGCTGGCACCATTCGACGCAAGCCCTGCGGCAGGATGATCAGCCGCATGGCCTTCCCATACGGCAACCCCAGCGCTGCAGCCGCCTCGCCCTGCCCCCGCTCGAGTGACTGGATACCGGCTCGCATGATCTCGGCGATGACCGCCGAGTTGTAGAGCGTCAGCCCACCGATCGCGGCCATGATCGCCGGCTGTTGATACGCGGGAGGCAGCCAACTCGGCGCCCAGTCCTGATACGCGTTCTTCAACCCTTCCGGGAGCCCGAGGAACAGGTACAGGATGATGAAGATGAGCGGCAGGTTGCGCCACACGTCGATCCACATTCCGATGGGCACCCGTATGAAGGCTCGTTTCGAGATCCGCAACAGCGCGAGCGTGAGCCCGAGAATCAGCGAAAGGGCCATCGCGAGAAGCGCGATCTCGACGTTGACCAAGAAGCCCTCCAACAGAAACTTCGTGTTCTGGCCCGCGGTGACCCAGCGCCAGTTTTCGGGATCGAAGAGATAGGTCATCGTCGGATCGCCAATCGCTGCTCGAGGAAGCGGACCAGGAAGGTCGCTGGAATCGTCAGCAGCAAGTAGCCGGCCGCTGCCCAGAAGAACACCTCATTCGTTTGGAGGGTGCGCGAGTTGATCAACCGGGCCTGCTTTAGCAGGTCGTCGGCCAGCCCCAGCGCGATGCCGATGACCGCGGAGTTCTTGATCATGGCGATGAGGAGGTTGCCAAGAGGAGGGATGACCGTCCGAACAGCCTGGGGCAGCACGATCTTCTGCAGCGTCTCGCGATAGGTGAAGCCGAGCGACAGCGACGCCTCGATCTGGCCTTTGCCCACGGCGAAGACTCCCGACCGGATCGCCTCGGCCACGTAGGCGCCGGTGTAGAGCCCGAGACTGCCCGTACCTGCCGCCAGCGGGCTTATGCGAATGCCGGCGCGCAGTAATCCGGCAAAGGAGATGAACAGCAGCACCAGTAACGGCACGTTGCGAAAGATCTCAACGTAAGTCGTGCCGATGCGGTTGAGGATCTTGCTAGGGGCGACTCGGAACGCGGCGACGAGTATGCCGACGCCCATCGAGATAAAGAAAGAGATCGCGACCAGACGGCAAGTGACGAGGAAACCAGAGAGGAACTCTGGGAAGTGCCTCGTCAGCACCTCCCAGAGTTCGCTCATCGCTTAATACGTAGTTCGCAAGGCGGGTACTGCTAGCAGAACTCCACGCACGGGAACAGGTCGAGTGCGTCCTGCAGCGTCAGCCTGGACGGGTGGTCAGGTTCCTGTCCGGTGTACTGCCCGACCCACTCGTCGTACATCTCGTCCCACTCGCCGGAGTCGAAGATGTCCTGGAGGACGCCGTCGATGAACTCCTGCATATCGGTCTGGCCATCCGGGATGCCGACCCCATACGGCTCGGTCGTCAGCTCCGGCCCGACCAGCTGAAGGCTGTCGTCCTGGATGATCTGGCCGGTGAGGATTACGTCGTCCGAGATCTCCGCGTCGACCGCGCCGTTCTGGAGGAGCTCGAAGCACTCGGAGTACGCGTCGACCGTGCGCCGCTTAGCGTCCGGCGCTTTCTCCTTCAGGTTGGACTCACCCGTAGAGCCGAGCACCGTGCACACCGTCTTGCCGGCCAGGTCGTCGAGCCCCTTGATATCCGATCCCTCCGGAACCAATAGCCGCTGGTGGGCAATGAAGTACGGCCGCGAGAAGTCGATCTCGGCATCGCGGTCGGTTGTGATCGTCATCGTCGACAGAATCAGATCCACCGTCCCATCCTTCAGGAACGGGATGCGGTTGTCGGAGATCGCCTCAACGAATTCGGCCTCGACCCCGAGACGGTCGGCAATGATGTTGCCGAGGTCCACGTCGAAGCCTTGAGGCTCGTCTTCGCCCGGCCTCACGAAGCCAAACGGAGGCACGTCGAACTTCACTCCGATCGTTATGGACCCTTCTTCTTGAAGAGCGGCCATCGTCGAGTCGGCCGGGAACTCCTCCTCTTGTGTTCCGTTGTCGCCGGTACCTGTGTCGGTCTCCTCTTCACCGCCCCCACAAGCCGCCCCCATTAGAGCGACCACCGTCAGCAGCGCGATCAGCCACCGCCACCGCTGCGCGTTCTGCATCAACTGCCCCCTTTCCGGCCGCACCTCGCGGCCCTCGTTCCTCCTACTTCAGTGATGGAGGATCTTGTCCACGAATTCTCTCGCGCGTGGGCTCTTTGCTGCCTTGAAGAACTCGTCGGGGGGACCTTCCTCTACTATCTGGCCCCCGTCGATAAAAGCGATGCGGTCGCAGACCTCGCGGGCGAAGCCCATTTCGTGGGTCACCACGATCATCGTCATGCCCTCTCGGGCTAAGTCGCGCATCACGTCTAGCACCTCGCGGATCATCTCCGGGTCCAGCGCCGAGGTCGGCTCGTCGAACAGCATCAGCTTCGGTTCCATCGCCAAAGCGCGCGCGATGGCAACGCGCTGTTGTTGACCGCCCGAGAGGTCGGCCGGGTAGGCGTCCGCCTTCTCCGGTATGCCCACGCGCTCCAGAAGCTTCTGCGCCCGTTCGCGCGCTCGGTCCGCCGAGACCCCCTTGACCTCTATCGGGCCCAGCATGATGTTGTCGAGCACCGTCTTGTGCGGAAAAAGATTGAAGGCTTGAAACACCATCCCAATGTCGGCGCGCAGCCGATAGATCCCTTTTCCTGCTTTCGGCACCGATTGCCCGTCGAAGATGATGTCGCCGGAATCGATCGTCTCGAGCCCGTTCACACACCGCAGCATCGTCGACTTGCCGGACCCCGACGGTCCCGCCACCACCACGGCCTCGCCGTGACGGATCTTCATATCGATTCCATCCAGAACGACGTTTCCGCCGAAACTCTTGCGAACGTCGCGCAGCTCGACGAGGTGCCCGTTCGATGGTTCCCCCATGGCGGCGGAGTCTAGTGGGGTGGCGACCTAAAAGCCGGGAGGCGGAACTAGAGGTAGCCGAGCGATTCAAGCCGCTTTCTGATGGCGGCGATCTCCTCTGGGCTCAGCGGCTCTTGTTCGTCTGCCGGCTCCGGACTCACCCCCGGCAATGAGCCTCCTTGTCGGTGGTGAGAAACAAGGTCACGCAGCACGTAAACGGCGAACTCCGTAACGGAATGGAATCCCGTACCGGCAATTACTTGCTTGAGTTGCTCGTAGAGCGGGCGGGGGATCTTCAGGGTGACGTTGGCGTCCTGCGGCTCCTTCATGCCACCTGCCCCGAGATAAGGATGAGCAACACCGGCATTAGGAACAGCCCCAATGTGAATGCTGCGAGGCGCGGCTTGCTCTTAACCATCTGCCGTTGGAACTTCCAGATGATCCTCTTCACCTGCGGATAGAAGAACGCGAGAACGAAAACACTCAAGATCGTCGTCGAGATGATTCCGGCTAGGACGATCCTGACGGCCTCAGGGGAGTTCAGCGCGAATCCCGCCAGCATGGTGTCTCCCAGAGTTGTGATGTTCGCGCCCATGATGTACGGGATGATGTCTTCTCGCTTCACGTACTTCTTAGCGACGAGAGGGACCAGCACCGTCAATGCGACCGACACCGACATGGTGATCAGCGCGATCAGCGAGCCGAAGCCAAACATCGTCCACTTTTGACGCAGCCATGAGAGGCGCGACTCGCCCAGGTGCTCCTCGTCCATTTCCGGCATCACGGCATCGATGAGCTTGAAGGACAGCAAGAGCATTCCGAGGCCGAGCAAGAAGACGAGCGCCGCGGGCCACGCTTCGACGCGAGTCAGGATCCACCCGTAGCTCACGTCGATGAGGTCGGCGAACTGATGGGGAAATTGCAACTCGAGGCTGTGAAACGGCTCCCACCTGAGGATCGCAAGCCCGATCAGTGCCGCCGGAAGATAGATGAGCGCCGTTGTCGACAGAGCCATGACCGCCGTCGATACGGGCTTGACGCGCTCGCCGGCGCCGCCGCGCAGCGCGTAGACGACGGCTACGACGAGGACGACGAACGCGGCGCCGAGTCGGGAGCCGGCAAGCATGGTGAACCCCTGTATCTCGGAGATCGACCCCGCCGCGACGAGAGCGAGTGCGGTCGCCGCAACGGGCGATCCTGACAGGACCAGCAAGGCGCCGAGCCACCCGAGGCCCAGAGTCGAACCGGGGTTGCGAACG
>DATADF010000008.1:0-2609 GCA_036258695.1 Actinomycetota bacterium | reverse complement strand
GCGACATCTGGGCGATTCGCCGCAAGGTGGTCAATCTGAGCCGAAGGGCTGACTCGAGAGCCGACTCCAAGGCGGCGGAAGACAGCACACTGGCAAGATCGCAAATGGTTCGCTCTGGGGTTGTTACGCGGAAGGGATGCTTCGACCGCCAATCCTTCTGCTCCAGCTCCGATGTGCGATGCAGAACGACACCTGGTCGAGATCTGCAGCTGGAACCGGTTGTTGTGAGCTCGATGTATTCCTCGTCGATCCCGTCAAGCGAATACAGCTTGGCGGCGGCCCGATGTGAGACGACAGCCCGATCACCCGCCCACTCTTGAGCCGCAAAAAGCCTGCCCTTCCAGGACGCGGGCACCCCCACCAGCCGATACACCGTGGGATGAATGCGAGCAAAGATGCCTGCGGCCACGCGGCGATCGAACTGATTGGTCGATAGTCCGGCTTCCTGAGCCTGCTTGCGCGTGATTACCCCGAACTGACTCTGCGCGATAGATCGGCAGATCTGGTCGGGGCTTTCCGCGTCACAAGAACCTCGGTATTCGATGCTCATGTGACTAGGTAAGGCCACGGGTGCCTCGTTTGCTGTGGCGCGCGCCACAAAGGGGGAGGATGGGGGTGTGGATTTGTTCGAGCATCAGTTGGAGGAGCGCTTCGATCAGTACGCCCCTCTGGCTGCTCGGATGCGCCCCCGTTCCGTCGACGAGGTCGTAGGGCAGCCGCACCTCCTCGGCCCCGGCAAGGCCTTGCGCGCGCTGATCGAATCCGGCGAGATCACTTCGATCATCCTGTGGGGACCCGCGGGGAGCGGCAAGACCACCCTTGCGCACGTCATCGCGAACGCGACCGATGCGCACTTCGAGCCTCTGTCTGCGGTGACGGCAGGAGTGGCGGACGTCCGCAAGGTGATACAGCAGGCCAAGGATCGCCTGGCCGAACAGGCGCGGCGCACGGTGTTGTTCCTCGATGAGATCCATCGCTTCAACAAGGCCCAGCAGGACGCGCTTCTCCCCGCGGTTGAGAACGGCTGGATCGTTCTCGTCGGCGCGACTACGGAGAACCCCTCATTCGAGGTGAACTCTCCGCTCATGTCGCGCAGCACTCTCTTCAGGCTCGAGGCATTGTCCGAGGACGATCTCAAGACGCTGTTGCAGCGGGCGCTGGCGGACGCAGAGCGCGGCCTTGCGAACTCCAAGGTGGAAGTAGAAGACGACGCCCTCGACCACATCGCCCATGCGGCTGGGGGAGACGCCCGCACCGCGCTGAACGCACTCGAGACGGCGGCCCTCATCGCCGCGACGGGCACTAACCGCATCGACCTCGCGGTCGCCGAGGAGGGTCTGCAGAGGCGCGCGCTGCCTTACGACAAGGCCGGCGACTGGCACTACGACACGATCTCCGCGTTCATAAAGTCCATGCGCGATTCGGATCCGGACGCGGCGGTGTACTGGATGACGCGCATGCTCGACGCCGGTGAGGATCCACGCTTCATCGCGCGGCGCATGGTGATCCTCGCCTCGGAGGACATCGGCAATGCGGACCCGACCGCGCTCCAGGTCGCGGTGTCGGCCTTCCAGGCGCTCGAGTTCATCGGGCTCCCGGAGGCGAAGCTGAATCTCGCCCAGGCGGCCGTCTATCTTGCGCTGGCTCCTAAGTCGAATGCGTCGGCGGTGGCGCTGTGGCGGGCCGAGGCCGACGTCGCTGCCGGCGGCCCCCTGCCGGTGCCCAATCACCTGCGTGATTCACATGCGGTCGCGTCGCGCATGACTGGAGCGGGCCGCGGCTACAAGTACGCGCACGACCACGGTGGGTACGTCGCGCAGCAGCATCTCCCCGACTCGCTCAAGGACCGGCGCTACTTCGAGGCAATCACCGGTGCCGAGAAGGACTTGGAGGCCGATCTCGAGGCGAAGCGCAAGGGGGCCGTGGACCTCCCGCCCTCAGAATCTCCCCCCGAGAAAAGACCCAAGGGAAAACGGGGATAAGGTCGCGCTCCCATGATCAGATCGGTATTGACGGTGGTAGCGGGCGCGGTCGCGGCTCTCGAGAGCGAGCGCCTGACACAACGGTTCAAAGATCGCTTCCGCGCGGCCACGCTGACCGACGCCCTGCTCGGGAAGCTGAACCGCCACCTCGAGGAGAGCCGGGGTGCGAGCGATCCCGCAGCCCCCTCGCCGGAGGCGCCCGCGTAGCTCCTACCAGCATGTCGGTCGGCGACATCACTGGCCGGGACGCAGTACCCCGCGGGTAGCTTTAGGAATATGGACTCGCGCACGATCCGGGAGCGTTTCTTCGCGTTCTTCGACGAGCGCGGGCATACGCGGGTGCCCTCTTCGCCCCTCGTCCCCAACGATCCGACGCTCCTACTCACGAACGCGGGGATGAATCAGTTCAAGCCCTATTTCCTCGGCGAGCAGTCGCCGCCGTTCCCTCGCGCGACCAGTGTGCAGAAGTGTTTTCGCACCACGGACATAGAGGAGGTCGGCAACACTCAGCGACACCTCACTTTCTTCGAGATGCTCGGCAACTTCAGCTTCGGCGATTACTACAAAGAAAAGGCATGCCCATGGGCATGGGAGCTATGCACCGAGGGCTGGGGGATCGATCCGGAG
>DATADF010000007.1:0-4154 GCA_036258695.1 Actinomycetota bacterium | reverse complement strand
GAGTGTCCTGACTTCGTGTGGACCGGGTGTGCGCTCGTCATCCTGGGCATCGCTCCGCTGGTGGTACCCCGACGGCACCACGCCGCCTAGCGACACGGCGGATCTCCCGCCGTGCGCGACCAAGCTATTGCTTGTAGGTGTAGGTCAATGCACCTTGAGCAGTCGGCCCGCCCAAAAAGTTGCAGGCGTATATCTCGATGTCGAGCTTGGCCGGCAGCGGCACAGTCAGCTGTTCTTGGGGCCCCGCCATGAAATTGACAGAGGACGCGAGCAATCTGCCTTCGGTATCTGTGACATACAGGTCCCACTCACCCTGGAAGTCGCTGAGCCGCGCCTCCAAGGTCCCCTTCGCTGGTGTCGTAAAAGTGTGGATCGTGAATGTCAGGTTCTCCAGACCGCACTCAGTGGCGGGATCGGAATGATCGTCCGCTCCCGGATAGGGCGCGGCTGTGGCCTGCCACTCCTCCGTCACCGTTTTCTTTCGCTGTTCCGCGCTCGCCCGCGGCATCGTGATCAGGCCCACGAGAAGTGCGGCCAGCACACTTATTCCTACGGCAGTTCGCAACCCAATCTTCCTTTCTGGCTCATTTCTGCCATTTCGACTTAGACCGACCAAGTCCTCGCGCTCCTCGTCGCGTGGCTGCCTAGGATGCGAGGATCTTCGAACGTAGCGACTGATGCGGCATACGAACCGATCACTAAGCGGGGAGAGCAATGGCGACTGCAGAACACCATCACGGTTCGGACTTCGGCGACCTCAAGGCCCTGTACATCAACTGCACTCTGAAGCGCTCGCCGGAGCCTTCGCATACGCAGCTCCTGATGGATAAGTCCATAGCCATCATGGAAGGCGAGGGGGTCGCGATCGAGAACCTGCGCGCAGTCGATCTCGACCTTGCTATTGGCGTTTGGCCGGACATGACCGAGCACGGCTGGGCCAGTGATGAATGGCCGCAAATCTTCGAGAAGGTG
Source organism: Actinomycetota bacterium (assembly GCA_036258695.1). Lineage (GTDB taxonomy): Bacteria > Actinomycetota > CADDZG01 > CADDZG01 > WHSQ01 > DATADF01. Next base: position 3,182 of record DATADF010000007.1, on the reverse strand, counting down.
ATGGATGCCGACATCCTGGTTATTGGGTCTCCGATCTGGTTGGGCGAGAAGTCGTCGGTCTGTACCCACTTGATCGAACGTCTGTATGGAAACTCAAGCCTGTTGAACGAACGGGGGCAATACGCGTACTACGGCCGAACGGCAGGCTGTCTCATTACGGGAAACGAGGATGGGATCAAGCATTGCTCGATGAGCATCCTCTATGCACTGCAGCACCTGGGCTTCACGATTCCCCCACAAGCCGACGCGGGTTGGATCGGGGAGGCCGGGCCGGGTCCCTCCTACGGTGACGACGGTGTTGGGCTCGACAATGACTTCACAAATCGCAACACGACTTTCATGACCTGGAACCTGTTGCATACAGCGCGGATGCTGAAAGACCGAGGGGGGTTCCCCGCCTATGGCAACCAGAGAAGCGAGTGGGACGCGGGGGGATTCAGCCACGACCACCCCAACCCGGAGCATCGCTAGTCAGAGCGAGCTCGCGCTCCCTATCTCAAACCAAAACTAGGATCGAACCATGCAGACACGCGAGGCCACCTGTAGCTGCGGACAACTTCGTCTCTCGGCGGAGGGCGACCCGGTCCGGATCTCGATGTGTCACTGCCTGGCCTGCCAACGACGGACCGGCAGCGTCTTCGCAGTCCAGGCCCGCTTTCCCAAGGCGCGCGTCAAAGTCGAGGGTCGCTTTGCGGATTTCGTCCGGCTATCCGACTGGGGTGAGCAACGGATGTTCCACTTCTGCCCGGATTGCGGTGCGACGGTTTTCTACACAACGGAGGGCAACGAAGACCTGATCGCCGTTCCGATCGGCGCTTTCGCAGATCCGGAGTTCCCGCAGCCGACCATCTCGGTCTTCGAGTCACGGAAGCACTCGTGGGTCAAGTTGCCCGATGGCATCGAACACGAGGACATGTAGGCATGGGCCAATCGAGGTTCCGGCGCCGTTCCAAGGCAGCACTTGTACTCACGGCACTCGTCCTCGCTATCCCGGCAGAGGCGAGCACAGAGAAACTCGACTACGTCCGCAAGGACGTGCAGCGCCACGGTCCTGACGACTTCGTCTGGGGAGGCCTGGCGAGAAATCGCGATGAATTGCGCGTCCTGTGGGATCGGTACAACCAGACTGGGAAGCTGCCGACTATCCGCTTCCAGAAGAATGTTGCAGTCCTGGGCGGTACCGGAGGCTCGAGCTCATGTCCGGCGCGGCTGCACGACTTACGACTCAATCGTGAGCGCAAGCGCATCGTCATGAGGGTGTATCAGACCGATCCTGGGCCGGGCTTCGCGTGCACCGATGACTGGGTGCCCAAAACATTCACCCTTGCGGTCTCTCGTGATGACCTCAAGCCCCTGCGGGCGAGCCAGCTGCGCGTACGACCTCGACGAATCCAGGATCCTGACCCCGGTTAAGAACCGGAGGCTGACTATCGACACCTGGGCTGCGATCGACTCCATCCGCGTGATCCGAGCCTTCTCGGGCGAGTCAATCGACGATGGTGCTCTCAAACGCATCCTCAATGCAGGCCGGCGCGCGGGCAGCTCCAAGAATCTCCAGCGGTGGAGATTCATCGTCGTTAGAGACAAAGAACGGCTGCGCGCTCTATCTGAAGTCGGACCGTTCGCGCAACACATTGGCGGTGCCGCCGTCGCCGTAGCCCTCGTGACCCCGGATCCCCGGGCGCCGGACGCGCCGTTGTCGGTGATTTTCGATGTCGGTCGCGCGGCTCAGAACATGGTTCTGGCAGCCTGGGACCTGGGGATCGGAAGCGCGCCGGCGACCGTGTATGAGCACGAGCGGGCCCGGTCGTTGCTCGGCTACCCCAACGAGTATCACTGCGAATACCTGCTGTCGTTCGGCTACCCCGCGGACCCATCTGAGCTGACCGTTCCCAAACGCCGCGGCGGTCGTAATCCGCTTGCCGAAGTCGTTCACTACGAGCACTGGTGATCGTCCCCGCCAGAACCTAGGAAATAGGGCAGCCCACCTCTTGGTTGTTTCGCGCAGGCGAAACTGAAGGGAGATGTGGCTACTCATGAAGCAGTTCATTCGCGTCGTTACGGGATTGGTCGCTCTAGGGCTTATCGCCCTTCCTCTCGATGCCGGTACCTCGGATGCGAGGGCATCGCAGACCGAAGTTGCGAATGGTCGCATCGCGTTTGTTCGGAATGCGCGAGATGGAATAACAGATGTGGGGTCCGTGCGGGCCTCCGGACGCGGCTACCGGAATCTCACCCAGTCGCAGCGTAACGAGCTCTACGTCGATGTATCTCCCGATGGCTCTCAGGTGGCCTTTACGCGGTTCGGCAGAAACGGTGGCGACATCTATGTCGCTCCAATTGGCGGCGGTTCTCCCGCACGGGTCACTTCCGATCGCGTGCACGACGAGTTGCCGATCTGGTCGCCCGACTCAAGTCGACTCGCCTTCGTCCGCTTCCCCCCAAGAGAGGAAGACAGCGAGATCTTCGTAATCGACTCCGACGGCACGAACCTTACGCGGGTCACGGACAACGAAAGCATGGATGCCGATCCGCGGTGGTCACCAGAGGGCTCGAGGTTGATCTATAACGGCGGTGATATCGATACGGATGGACAGGACATCTTTCTCGTCACGTTAGGTCAAGCCGAGGTCGTAACTCTTACGCAGGCGGGTGTGAACGACACGTTCGCAGAGTGGTCACCCGACGGTCAGACCGTCGTCTATTCATCCTTTCGCGATAATCAGTGGGATCTTTTCCAGGTCCGCACCGATGGTGTGGAGACGACTCAGTTGACCTCCGATCCGCTGGACGACTACGCGCCTGAGTGGTCTCCAGACGGCGGCCGTCTGCTCTTCCTGAGAGGCCGATTGGAAGGGGCGCTGCCGCGGGATGAGGTCTTCGTTATGCAGGCCGATGGCTCGGGCGAGCTCAGCGTGACACCGCCACGGCTGCAGGCCTTTTCGCCGGACTGGTCGCCCGACGGCACGAAGATCGCCTTCATCGGTCAGGTCACCGTGTCCGAGGCGGATCCTCCCGAATGGGAGATCTTCACGGTGAACGACGACGGTTCCGAGCGCATGCGCCTGACGCGGACGAACGCCGAAGAATTCGACCCGGAATGGGCTCGGCGCCCCGTTTAAGAACAACAGACAGCGAGCCCGCCTCCGCGCGTGAAACCGATCGAGATCGCCCAATGGCGG
>DATADF010000006.1:0-6605 GCA_036258695.1 Actinomycetota bacterium | reverse complement strand
GCTGCCCACGGGCGATTTGCCCGAGCCCGTGGCGCGTGAGCTCGCCGAGGCACAGGTCGTACGCGCCGCGGATGCTCTGGTCGCGTCGACCGAACATGAATGGCACGAGCTGGCCTCTCTCTACGGTGCTCGCAATGATGGGCTGAGGACGATCCATCCCGGCGTCGATCATGAGCTGTTCTCGCCGGGCGACCGAGAAGCAGCCAGAGCCCGTCTCGGACTGGATCCACAGGGCCCCGTCGTCTTGTCGGTAGGTCGGATCCAACCACTCAAGGGGTTGTCGCTGGCGGTCGAAGCGTTGGCCCGTCTGAGGAGCCTGAGGCACCCGCCCATACTGCTGGTCGTGGGGGGTCCGAGCGGGCCCCGTGGGGACGAGGAGCTCGTCGACCTCAAAAAGCTCGCCCGATCCCTAGGGGTCGCCGAGCAAATGCGGTGGCTCGGCCCGCGACCTCATGAGGGGCTTCCCGACATATACCGCGCGGCGGACGCGGTGGTCGTCTGTTCTTACTCGGAGTCCTTCGGCTTCGCTGCCCTCGAAGCTCATGCCTGTGGGGTGCCGGTTCTCGGGACCGCGGTCGGTGGGCTCTCTTACATCGTGAGGGACGGCCGATCGGGGTTCCTTTTCGATCGCCGCGACCCGGATGTGTTCGCGGAGCGCCTTGGTGCCGTGTTGTCCAACTACGACCTCCGCGCACAACTCGGTGACGCCGCCCGGCGCGCGGCGCAACGCTTCTCATGGCACGCGAGCGCGCGTAGTTTGCTCAGGTTGTACGACAGTTTGGTGGAGCAACCAATGATGGAGACGTGCGTTTTGTGAGAAGCGCGTTCGGCAGAGCGAGCAAAATTCTTCGCGACGTTTGCTCTTTTTTTCGAGGCTCTGACCAGCAAGTTTGTTGCCCTGTTTGAAACCTCGCGTCCTTGACGCTCGCGGCGCCCATGGCTATGTTCTCGCAGTCCCGACGCGGCGCCGACGAAGACTTCGGTCTACTTCGGTACCGATCGGGCGCAGGCCCCAGAAGCCGACGGTAGTCAGCCGGGTCTCGTGTGTGGGGAAGTGCACGAGGGTCGATTGATTAGCGAAGGTTTTTGGGGCCTACTTCGTGGGGCGGCGCGCCCGCCCAAAACCTTTTATCTGGCATTAGTCGGAGGACCGCTCTCGCCCGCCGCGAGCTTTTGCCCTAACGACCTAATACCGCGCGCGCAAAGAAGCGGAGGTTGGCCGGTCGCTCGGCGAGTCGTCGCATCAGGTAGGGATACCAGTCCGAGCCGTAGGGCACGTAGACGCGCACGCGGTATCCCTCGGCTGCCAGTTTGTGTTGGAGATCTCGTCGGATGCCGTAGAGCATCTGGATCTCGAATCCCTGCTTGCCGGCCCCCGTGCGTGCGGCGACTTTCTGGGCGTGCTCAATGAGCGCGCCGTCGTGTGATGCGATCCCCGGCTCGCGGCCATGCTCGAACAGCCACTCGCTTAGCCACGCGTACTGGCCATCGATCTCGCGCCGTTTTACGAACGCGATCTCGGGCGGCTCCGAATAGGCACCCTTCACGAGCCGGATCTTCGGTCTTAGCTCGACCAGCGACTGTAGATCGGCGGGGGTACGTCGTAGGTATGCCTGTATTGCCAGTCGTACGTCATGTCCCGCCGCTCGCAGCAGGCGATAGACGTCCAGCGTGTCCGAGACATAATCGGATTGCTCCATGTCGACCTCGACGCCCGCACCGGCCGACGCGGCTTCGTCGGCGAGGCGCGTCAGGTGATCGAGGCAGGCCGACTTGTCGAACGCGAGCCCCAACTGTGTGAGCTTGACCGACACCGTCGTGTCGATTCCCGTCTCGGCGATCACCTTGATGGATTTGAGGTACTCGTCCGCGGCGGCCGCCGCGCCACGCGGATCAGTGACGCCCTCACCCAACAAGTCGAGGATGCCGCCGATCGACCTCGAGTTCAGATCGCGGATCGCAGCAATGGCGGAGTCGAGCTCATCGCCAGCGACGAAGCGGCCGACAACCCCTTTAGTCAGCTTCCCCTTAGTAAGGGCCGAGCGGACACGAGGCTTCTCGGAGGCCCACAGCAGCGCGCGACCGAGCAAGAAACCTCCCCTAGAGATCCCCACACCCCGCCACCTGCCATCATAGGCAGCCTCATGGAGCGTGTCGGAGGAGTGGGATGACGACGCGGCTCGCCGTGCTCGGTGGAGGAAAGATGGGCGAGGCCTTAGTGGCCGGGCTCGTTGCGTCGGGCTGGCGGAAGCCCGAGGAGATCGTCGTAACGGGGCGGCGCAAAGACCGCCTCGCTGAGCTTGCCGATCGCTACGACGTCGTCACCTCACTCGACAACGTGGAGGCAGTTCGGGACGCGCAAGTTGTCGTGATAGCTGTGAAGCCCCAGGACATCCACGATCTGCTCGAGCAGATCTCGGGACACCTCGGCCCCGCACAAACCGTTCTTTCGTTCGTCGCTGCCATTCCCACGTCGTTTATCGAGACCCGGTTGGGAGCTTCGGTGCCAGTAGTGCGCGCGATGCCCAACACTCCATCGACCGTGCACGAGGGCATGGCCGGCATTGCGGCGGGAAAGCACGCGAGCGAGGAGCACCTCTCACTCGCTACGGAGGTGCTGACTCACGTGGGCCGCGTCGTTACGGTGGAGGAGAACTACCTCGATGCGGTTACTGCCATATCGGGGTCCGGCCCCGCCTACTTCGCCCTGTTGGCCGAGGCAATGATCGAGGCGGGCATACTCCTCGGGTTGTCGCGCGAGATCTCCACCGATCTCGTCGTGCAGACGATGCTCGGCTCGGCCAAGCTGCTACGCGACGGAAATATGCATCCCGTGGAGCTTCGCGAGATGGTCACTTCTCCGGGCGGCACTACGATCCGCGCTATTCGTGTGCTTGAGCAATCGGGGGTTCGCGCGGCATTCCTGAACGCGATCCAGGCCGCTATGGAACGCTCCCAAGAGCTGGCGCATGGAGATTCGGATGCGTAGGTCGGAAAGCTTCGTCGTGGTTCCCAACGCCGGGAACCCGGGCAATGGGGGGTGGCATGCGCACTGATTTTGGAAATTTCATAGACGGCGAGTGGGTCGACGCCGCGTCCGGCGAGACGTTCGAGTCGCGGAACCCGGCCGATCGCACTGAGGTGTTGGGCACGTTTGCTCGTTCGGGGCCGGCCGACGTCGACCGCGCCGTACAGGCGGCCGTCAAGGCTTACCCGGACTGGATGCGCACACCGGCCCCCACGAGAGCCGATTTCCTGCTGCGTGTTGCGCTGCTTCTCGAGGAACGTAAGGAAGAGCTGTCAGAGGTCATGACGCGCGAGATGGGAAAGACGCTGAAGGAATCGCGCGCCGACGTACAAGAGGGGATCGATTTCGCCCACTACATGGCGGGCGAGGGCCGGCGCTTCTTCGGGCACACCATCCCCGCGGAGTTGCGGAACAAGATGTACATGACGATTCGACATCCGGTTGGGGTCGTCGGCCTTATCACCCCGTGGAACTTCCCGATCGCCATTCCGCTATGGAAGATCGCTCCCGCGCTCGTCTCCGGCTGCACCGCCGTCTTTAAGCCCGCCGAGGACACACCCCTATGTGCTGCGCTTCTCGTCGATATGTTCCGAGAGGTTGGGCTGCCACCCGGCGTGCTGAACGTGATCAATGGGTTCGGTGAAGACGCCGGTGCTCCGCTTGTCGATCACCCGGATGTGCGCGCGATCTCTTTTACGGGATCACTCGAGGTCGGCCGGATGATCAACGAAAAGTGCGGGCGCGCTATGAAACGTTGCTCGCTCGAACTGGGCTCTAAGAATGCCCTCATCGTCATGCCGGACGCGCAGCTAGACCTCGCCGTCGAGGCATCTGCGTGGGGTGCGTTCGCAACCTCCGGCCAACGCTGCACCGCGACGTCGCGGCTGATAGTGCACGACGACATCCGGCCCGAGTTCACGGAGCGCCTTTTGGATCGCGTGTCGGGGATGAAGGTCGGCAACGGCCTCGACCCGGACGTCGAGCTTGCACCGGTCATCAATGAAAAACAGAAGAACCGGGTCCTCGAGTACGTGAGTGTGGGACAGCAGGAGGGGGCCAAGGTTCTGATCGGCGGCGAGGAGCTCACCGGCAAGGAGTACGAGAACGGCTACTTCGTAGCTCCGACGGTTTTCGATGGGATGACCGCTGAGATGCGGATCGCGCGCGAGGAGATCTTCGGCCCCGTCACCGGGATCATGACGGTTGAGTCGGTCGATGAAGCGATCGCGATCGCGAACGGTACGGAGTACGGACTGTCCTGCGCGATCTACACGCACGACATCACGAACGTGTTCAAGGCGGTACAGCTGCTCGAATTCGGAGTGGTCTACGTGAACGCCCCCACGATCGGCGCCGAGATCCAGGTCCCCTTCGGCGGGATGAAGAACACCGGGAACGGCCATCGGGAGGCGGGGCCGCAATCGTTTGACGAGTTCACGGAATGGAAGACCGTGGGGATCGACTTCTCGGGCAAGCTGCAGCGGGCGCAGATGGGCGAGGTTTAGGTGCCCCGGCCGGTGGTGTTTACCGCGCACTGGCGGCGAAAACCTGGCGCCATGCTTCGTTCTCGGATCGGCCGCATACCTCCGGCATGCGGCCTCCCTGCGGCCTTGCCTGGCTGGCTTTTCGCGCGCCATTGACATCACCAACACCACCGGCCGGGGCACAGGCCACGGCCTCCGTCGCCCTGGTCAAGGTTTCCGACATCGCGCGCGCCTATGACTTCGGCTCCGCGCGCCCGCTTCGTCCCGAAAGAGTCCTTCTCACTTACGACTGGATCCGCGAGCTGGGGCTGCTCGACTTGCCGCATGTGCGCGAAGTGGAGGCACGCGTCGCGAGCGACGAGGAGATCCTCGCTGTTCACGACGCAGAATTCGTGGCGACGGTCAAGGGAATCGATGCAGATGAGCTTCCGGCGCGCGCCGGCCTGGAGTTTGGCCTCGGGACTCCGGATGACCCTATTTTCAAGAACATGCACGGCGCGTCGGCAGCAGTGTGCGGCGCCTCGGTGGTGGCCGCTGAGCATGTCGCCTCCGGCACGACGGATTACGCGTTCAATCCCGCAGGAGGGCTGCACCATGCGCGCGTCCGAGAGGCGTCTGGTTTCTGCATCTACAACGATCCCGCGGTAGCCATCGCGCGCGTCCTAGACATGAACCCCGAGTGGCGCGTCCTTTACGTCGACGTGGACGTTCACCATGGCGACGGCGTGCAATGGATCTTCTACTCAGAGCCGCGCGTGCTTACGGTCTCGCTGCACCAGTCGGGCCGGTACCTGTATCCGGGAACGGGATTCGAGGACGAAACGGGCACCGGCGAGGCACGTGGCACCGCCGTCAATGTCCCGCTGCTGCCCCTCACCGGTGAGGACGACTATCTGTGGGCGTTGGAGACCGTTCTCGCCGCTGTGGGGCCCGCGTTCGGTGCAGATGTTCTCGTGACCCAGATGGGCGCCGACACCCACTGGGGCGATCCCTTAGCGAATCTAGGTTTAACGATGTCGGCTTATCCCAAGATGGCGCGCATCCTTCGCGGCTGTGCCGACCGATTCTGTTCAGAGCGTTGGATCGCGACCGGAGGCGGCGGCTACCAATACGACTCCGTGGTCCCGAAGGTGTGGACGATCCACTTCGCGGAGATGTGTGGAGCGCCGGAGAAGATCCCGTCGATCTGGCTGGAGGACCGGTCGCCCGATAGCGTCGCGCGGAGCTACCGCGAACACGTCGAGCGTTCGGTCGAGCAGGTCGTCGACTCGGTCGTGCCTCGTCTCGAGGCGTTGGCGGCCAGTCGCTCATGACCTTTGCTCATCGCATAGTCGCGTACGCGGTGCCCGCCGGCTTTGCTCTGCTGGCGCTGTGGGCACTTGTGGCCTGGGTGGCGAAACGCGAACCTCACCGCTGGTTTTGGGTGCTGCTCGGCACGGTTCAGGTGGTCGTCGGAGTGCAGGTCGTCGTCGGTGTCCTTCTGTTGGCGACGGGCGCGCGTCCGGCCACCCCGGGGCCCCAGTGGCTGCATTACGCGTACGGGGGGTTGTTTCCCGTGGTCGTCCTGGTGCTCGCGCACCGCTGGGCGCGACGGCTGGAGAGCCTCGCCTGGGTAGCGTTCGGTGCCGCGGGTTTTATTAATTTCGGTCTTACCTTCCGGGCGCTCCAGACCGGGCTCGGCATCGGATAACGGTTGGAACGCAAATGAACTGGCTGGATCTCGCCGTCATCCTGCTCGCTCTGGCCGCCGCCTATCGTGGTTGGCGTCTGGGACTGCTGGGTCAGGCCTTCGAGCTGGGCGGGGGCTTTCTCGGCCTGATCGTCGGACTGGCACTGGGCCCGCGCATCGCGTCGGCATTCACCGACAAGGCAGGGCTGACCGGCGCCCTCATCTCCCTGGCCGTGCTCTTTGTGGCTTTATCGCTGGGGCAGACCGCGGGCTACATCGTCGGGCATCGACTGTGTCTTGTTGTGAAGCGCGCACGAATGGGACCACTCAATTCGGCCACGGGAGCCGTCTTCGGCATCACGATCACGGTCCTCGGCGCCTGGCTGCTGAGCTCGGTATTGGTGCATGGACCGTCGCGCGACAT
>DATADF010000005.1:0-3393 GCA_036258695.1 Actinomycetota bacterium | reverse complement strand
TCGAGGGAACGCGAGAGCGGCACTCCCGCGTGGCGCGGGCCGGATGGGCGCTGGCGCCCGACATCAAGGAGGACGCCGGGGGCCTGCGCGATGTACATGTGGTTCGCTGGTTAGAGGCCATCGGGGAATCTATTTTTGACTGGCCCCCGGACGTCGCCGACGCCGAGGAACTTCTCGTCGCGGTAAGAGAAGCCCTTCACGCGGAGGTCAAGCGCAAGAGCGACCGGCTGCGCATCGACCTGCAACCTCGGGTTGCGAAAAGACTCGGCCTGGACACCGACGACGGACCGGACGAGTTGATGCGAGCGGTTCACTCCGCGGCCCGACTAATCGAGCACGAGACCGCGTTCGCCCGCGATCAGTTGGCGGAACGCGCGCTCGGGGGCCCGCGAAGGTCCGGCTCGATCACCGAGTTGCGCGGCGGAGTGCGGCTGCAGGACGGAAATCTCGTTCTCGAATCCGAGAACGGCGATGTGAGCGCGGCCCTCGCGCTCGCGGCGGCCATTGCGGCTACTGGAAAGAGCATGTCCGCGAGAACGGCCGAGCGGCTGAAGCGCTCTCTCGAGTCATCGGACGTTTCCGAGTGGCCACTTGCCGCACGCGTTCGCTTCATTGAAGTTCTCCGCGGCCCCCATTGCACTCAGGCCCTCGAAGCGCTGGACCATTTGGGAGTGTGGCCGATTCTCTGGCCCGAATGGACCGTGGTTCGAGGCCGCGCCCAGCACGACCCTTATCACCAATACACGGTCGACGCGCACTCCTTCATAACCGTCGAGCAAGTGCAGGCGGCGGTCGCATCGGATGCGGTTGCCGCCAGCGCGCTGGCAGAGACTGGCGACCCGGAGTCTCTTTATGTCGCGGCCCTTCTTCACGACGTCGGAAAGGGATCCGGCGAGGACCACTCCGTTGCGGGCGAACGACTGGCTCGGGAGATGTGCCGCCGAATGGGCCTCTCGTCGGAGGAAGTCGAGGAGGTCGCGGCTCTGGTCCGGTGGCATCTACTTCTCGTCGACACGGCAACGCGTCGCGACCTCGACGACGGCGCGGTCATCGCCGACGTTGTCGCAAAGATCAAGGACGCGCGGCTGTTGCGACTGCTCTACGTCCTGTCGATCGCGGATGCCGTCGCAACGGGGCCCGAGGGTTGGAGCGAGTGGAAGGCCGCGCTGCTGCGGGAGCTCTACGGAAAAGCCTTGACCGCCCTCGAGACCGGCGAGCTGCCGGTGCGCAGCGACGTGGCGGCCAAGGCCCGCGAAATAGAGGCATACGAACCGACGCTCGCGGGCCGCGCGGAAGAGGTCCTCGACTCGCTGCCTGCGTCTTACCTGAGCGCGACGGCCGTACCCGAAGCGGTCGACGACATCAGGCTCCTGCTCAGCCCTCCAAAGCAGGGACAGGTACGGTGCCGTATCGACGAGGCGACCGAGCCGGGTCAAGCGCTGCTCACGGTCTGCTGTCGTGACCGGCCCGGCACGCTGGCTCGCACGGCCGGGGTCCTCGCGCTCAATCGGTTGTCGGTGTTGCAAGCTCAGGCTTATTCCACGACGACAGGGCTCGCGCTCGAGCGCTTCGTGATCGCGGCTCCGGAAGCGCCATCATGGGAGAGGCTGACCGCCGACCTCGAGGCCGCGTACTCCGGACGGTTGGCCCTCGATGCACGCCTTGAAAAAAAGGCGCGCGACTACAGGCCGGCCACGCCGATCGTTCCTGAAGTCCGAGTCCTGCAGGAGGAGTCGGAGCACTCAACCGTCATCGAAGTGCGAGCCCCAGATGCGCTGGGTCTCCTCTACGCCGTCACGGCTGCGCTGACGGATCTCGACCTCGACATCCACGTTGCCAAGATCGACACACTCGGCGAAAGGGTTGTGGACGTCTTCTACGTCCGCACCCTGTGGGATGCCAAGCTCGACGGAGAGCAAGCCGCCGAAGTCGAGCTCTCGATCCGCTACCGGGTGGCCCGCCTCTTCGACTGACGGACAGGAGATACCTCCTAAGCGCCCAATCGTTCTCTAACGAGGGCACAAGAGGAGGAATCACATGACGAAGAGATGGTCGATTCTCATCGGGGTACTGGTGCTGGTCCTGGCGATCGCGCCGATGGACGCGCTGGGTCAAAAGAAGAAAAAGAAGAAGAAGCCCCCGCCTCCACCGGTCGAGCAGGTCGTCGAGGGCAATGTCACGTTCCCGGCCGTTTTTCTCGACACGGCCGTCACTCCTCCGGAGCCGAGCTGCTTCGCGCGGGTTCATCGCACGCTGTTCCTTCAGTTCGGAGACCAGGCACAGGGCTATTTCGGCTGGCACTTCGAGGTGGACCCGGCGACCTGGGGGGGCACCTTCAAACTCGAGGTGACCGGCGGACAAAGCCCGGACCTCGACGTCACCTACTACACCGACCTGGGCGATCTAACGACCGGCGCCGCTGCGACGCAGTCATACGAGACTCGCAGCACCACGGGCGAGGAAGGTGACATTCCGGCGAACATGAACCACGTCATCGTGTGCATGTTCACCGGGCTCGATTCGAGCTTCAAATACACCGGCATCGGCCCCGCAGGCGGAGCGCCGGCACCCGCTCCATCGGGCAGCCCGGCCGGGTCGCCCACTCCGTCCCCCACCTCGACCTAGGACACCACTCGAGTCGTCTCGGGGCTCAGGCTTTCGTTAGCGGAAGTCTCAGCCCCGAGATTTCTTTTCGGGGCCGAATTCGGCAGTCGGGGCTGTGCAACGCGATCGGCGTAGCGCGCTCCCAAAGCCTCCTCGATAGCTTCGCCGAGATCGAGAACCAAGTCATCCCGGCCGCGCGCGGCAGTGAGCAGCAACCCGATGGGCCATCCATCCGACGTGAGCCCAACCGGCAAAGTGAGGCTCGGCACGCCGGCAAGGTTCATCGGCCCGGTCTTCGGAAGGTAGGACATGTCGGGATCGCGATTGGTGAGATGCCGCGCGACCTCGTCGACGAGTGGTGGGGGGCCCGGAACCGTTGGAGTCAGCACCACGTCGACCGAACTGAAGACCGCGTCGAAAGCTCTTGTCACCGAACTGCGGGCCGCCTCGCCATTCGCACGGTCTTGATCGCTCATCTCGCGACCCAGCTCCAAAAGGCGCTGCGTCTCCGGCTGAAATTGTTGGGGCCGGGAGAGAAGATCCTCTTTGAGTAGTTCGGCCATGTGGGGCAGCAACACCAGACTCACACCGTAGGTCGCCACCTCCGCTCCAACCACGTCGACTTCGGTCATGTCCGCGACCAGCACTTCGATCTCTTTGACTGCGGTGTCGAGCGCAGCTGCGAATTGGGGATCGAGGTCGTCGAAGAAATGCCGGCGTGCGATGCCCACCTTGAGATCGGAAGCAGGCTTACGCGTGAACGTCTCTCCGGCGAGCACCCCGAAAAGA
>DATADF010000004.1:0-3560 GCA_036258695.1 Actinomycetota bacterium | reverse complement strand
CCAGGAAGAGCCCGTCTGCCGCCCGGTACTTGCGCTGCCGCAGCCGCCGTAGCTGTTTCACCAGCGGATTGGCCGTGCTGGTGATCAGCTCTTCGGTCATGGCTCGCAGAGGGTACCGAGGGCGTCTAGGGGAATACTGGCTCTCGCACGGCACTGACCAAAGGAGGCGCGATGGAGCAAGGCCCCGACGAGCTCGAGGACACGTCCGAGAGCGAGCGCGACGCACTTACGAACGAAGACCAGTCTGGTTCAGACTCATCCGCCGACTCAGACAAGAGCACGGAAGGTCCGGGGAACGTGTCGGTTGACGAGCCCACCGACCCTGCCCTGGACCCGGAGGGAGGTCCCGGCGAGCCGGTGGAGAGCCCTCCCCAGCCTTAGGGCTAGCGCTGCTTCTGGCGGGGCGGCGGGCGGTGCTTGACGGTCGCCTCGCGCAGCGTCTCTTCGCCCACCGGGAACGGCGTGATGGTCGCCATCCCGTCCGACGCCGCGCCGCTTAAGAACTCATCGCGGACGTACGTCAGCAGCGGCAGCGAGATCGAGCCCCCCAACACCTCGACGGTGGTCATCGACGTCCCCGGACTGAACCATTCGTCGTCGGACCCGGAGAGATGGATGGCAATGCGGTGCCCTTTCTCGAAGACCCAGTCCTGGGGATAGAGGAGATAAGCGACTCCCTGCTCCCCGGTCTTCGGCGCGGCCATTGCTCCGCGCGTTACCAGCGTCGCGCTGCCGTTCGCGTCGATGTCGTACAGATGCGCCACGACGTGAACGTTTTGTAAGGAGCTCTGGATCCTGACGCGCAGCTCCGGCTCCCCGGCAAGATGGGCATCGTACGGAAGCGGTTTCGTAATCGACCAGTGCCCTTGGCCGGCATTGGCCCCATCTCCGGTGTTGCCGGGCTCATCCGTGTAGGAGCCCGGGCGGACCGGGAACGACCACGAGCGCGCGTCGGCCGGCGGCCATTGCTCCTCCGCGCGCCAGCGACCGGGCAGGTTGCCCTGCTGCACGGTCACGGCGGGGTCGGTGGCAGGGACCTTGACCCCGCGCACGTAACGGTCGAGCCACCGGATCGCTTCGTCGAGAAAGCCTTTGCGGCCCACGCCCGGCTCGTGTCCGCGCAGGTGCGTGTACTGCCCGAACCAAGCTTGTTTCGGCCCGCGCAGGCTGGTCCAGATCGGGAGATGCACGGGCTTCGTGTTCGCGTCGAAGAACCCGTGCGACCAAAAGACGGGCACCTTCGATCCTGCAGCTTTCAGGTACGCCTCCCGGCCGCGCCAGAAGGCCGACTTGCGGTCGCGCTCGGTGTTCATGCCGACGATGGCATCGGTGCGACACGTGGGCGGCGCGGTGGCGGCCGAAGCGGCAGCGAGCGCGTATTCGGGAGAGGTCGCCGTTGACTCATTCTGTGGCGGAGCCAGATCGTCTGCGGTGTAGGTAGAGGTAGTTGCATAGCGCCCGGTCGCGTAGTGGACCCCGTTCATCCACAGGGCCGTGTAGGCGGAGAGGCCGGGGGCCTGGATAACCGAGGCCGCAAGCCCGCGCGGCTCCTTGCCGAGGGCGAGGACCTGCTGGGCGGCGTCGTAGGACTTGCCCCACATGCCGACCCGCCCGGTGGACCAGGGCTGCTCCGCCGCCCACTCCACCGCGACCTTGACGTCCTCGGCTTCAGTCGGCATGTAGTAGTTGAAGCACCCGCCGGACCCCCCGAACCCGCGCACGTCCACTTGAACGTAGGCCCAGCGTCCCTTCATCCATCCCGCGTGGTCGAAGAGCTCCGGGAACCGGATCGTCGGCCCCTCTCGGTTGATGCCGGACTCCGTAGCCCCGGTCACACCGCCGTTGGGCGCCGTGTAGGGAGTGGACACCAACAGCACGGGGTGGCGTTCGTTCGCCTTGCGGTCGGCGGGCAGAAAGACTCCGGCGTGCAGCTGAGTGCCATCGGTGGACGTGAACCACGCGTGCTCGTACGTGTAGCCCGAGGGCACTTCGTCGGCGGCCGCCGGAGCGACCAGCGCCCCAACGAGGGCGACAACAAGCAGGCCCAGCGCGACGCGCGCCACGTTGCTTTTCCTCGACGTCTTGGAAGTCATTCGTCCTCTCTTGGGATGGGGTTGCGACGATCGTGTCGGAGACAGGACTTGAACCTGCACGGGGCTATGAACCCCACTAGGCCCTCAACCTAGCGCGTCTACCAATTCCGCCACTCCGACATGACAAGAGCCCCAACCTGTTGTCGGTCCGGATGCCGCTCGGGTCAGGCCGCAGCCAGCAGGGGGCTCTACACAAATTATATCTGCGGGGGGTTCAACGACTTCGGTCGATCCACCATTCCGATGCATTCCACAAAGGTCCCTCGACGGTGGGGTTGACCCGCAAACCGTGCACACCCGAGCGCCAGGCGAGCAAGCTCTTCATGTGCCATAGAGGAAGCGCGTCCGGCACCCGCTCTTCGGGGCGCAGGCCGGGCGCTCCCAGGTGGCGTCGCAACGCTAGATCTATCGGATCGTCGCGTCTCCACGCGCCGTAAAAGGTCGCGGTATCGATCGTCACCATCTCCAACCGAACTCCCGCCTTCGCGAAGTCCCTCTGCAGCACGCGCTGCACGAACTCGAGAAGTTCGTCTCCGACCGGAACGGCAAGTTGGAGGGTGGCACCTACCGGCACGCTTCCCGCGGGGCCCCGGCCCTGCCCGATGTTGATGCGCTGGGGGCCGATCTTCAGTTGATGGGCTATACGTCCTCCGTCCCGAACGAGCCCGCTGTCGAGGCGCGCGCGGTCGATCAAGCCGTAGAGGCCGAAGCGCTGGTCCGCGCTGAGCGGGCTTCCGGAGAGATCGAGATAGACGAGCTCCCATCCCAGGGCGGACTCGGATTCCAATCCCATCTCGGTAAGCCGCTGCCGCAGATTGACGCCCACGGGAGGCCACGCCCCATCGAGGCTCCCGCGTTCGAGCAGCGCCAGCAATATCTCGAGGCGCTCCACCACCGTGACGACGACTCGCTGGGGAAGAACGGCCGGACCGTCCCAGCGCGGGTTCGGTTCGTAGACATATCGAAGCCCTCGGGTGATCTCGGCAATCCGGAAGGGGCCGCCGGCGATCGCCGGGCGGGGGCGTCCACCCGGCAGCACGAAAGTGAGACGCGCCAGCGCGCGCGGCCAGTCGGACGCGTCCCCGGTCAATTCCACCGTCCGCTCGTCGAGCACTCGCAGCCGAGCGACGGCGCGCCACCCTGAGGGGGCGCGCGCACGCCGCCACGTCGCACGGACGTCGCGCGCTGTGATCGCCGACCCGTCGGACCATTCGGCCGGGACAAGCCGCACGACGGTGCGACGGCCCTCGGTCTCGATCGACTCGACGAGATCCGCGACGGGTGTCCCGTCCGGCTCGAACCGGTAGAGGGAGCGATATACCGGACGGACGAGCGCATAAGTCAGGTGCGACGCGAGCGGCGAATAAGGATCCAGCGTGGCGGGCTCTCCCACGATCCCAAAGCGGATGACTCCCCCACCCTGGGGACTCGGAGTCGAACCGCTGGGCGCCCCGCTCGGGTCTGTGC
>DATADF010000003.1:0-6079 GCA_036258695.1 Actinomycetota bacterium | reverse complement strand
CTTCCTTCAACCTCCGAGGAGAGCTACGTCACGGCTTCGGTTACCGATGCGCACGGACAGCCGGTCTACGTGTCTGTGTCGGCCAACACCGATGGCAATGTTGGCGATGACGAAACGTACGGTTTCTTCTGCGGCGAGACGACCCAGCCGCTTGTCTTTCCTCCCGGCACGGAGCTGCACTTCTGGATTGGGCTCCAGGCGGACCCGAACGTCACCTCGTGTCAGCCGGGTGCCGCAACCAACGGTACCGTCACCGCGACTTTCTCGAACCTGCCCTAACAAGGAGCTCACATGAAAAAGCTGATCGTGCTGATGGCGATAGCAGGTCTTTTCGTCGCGTCCATG
The DNA here is from genome assembly GCA_036258695.1 of Actinomycetota bacterium. Lineage (GTDB taxonomy): Bacteria > Actinomycetota > CADDZG01 > CADDZG01 > WHSQ01 > DATADF01. The sequence goes on along the minus strand of DATADF010000003.1, from coordinate 5,734 downwards.
GCTGTGCCGGCAGAGGCGCAAAAGAAAAAGAAAAAGAAGCCCGCGAAGATCGAGCGCACGGTTGAGTTCGACTACGTGTGCCCGTGCGTTGGCCTGTTCCAGCTTGGAGGGGCCACCGGCGGCAACCCCAACATCGGCGGAGGCGTATTGCAGCCGGCGGCGGGAGAGCTGTATCTGACCGCGACTGCAACGGACGCAACCGGGATGGCCGTTCCGGTTGACATCCAACAGGACACGGACGGCGACGGCCAGAACGACGCCGTCGGATCTTTTTGCGGTGAGACGGCGTCACCGATCCTGATAAACGAAGGTCTCGAGATTCGGGTGTTTGTTGGGCTTCCGGTGACCTGCCCTCAGCCCGCGGTTCTGGCGGGGGGGACAATCACGTTCACTCTCTCAAACATGCCATGAGACGAACCTTCACGCTGGCTGTAACGGCGGCACTGATGATGGGTTTGGTTGCTTCTCCCGTCGACGCCAAGAAAAAGAAACCAAAGCCGGTGGTGACGAAGTACTTCTTTCACGGGAACTCGCCCATCGGCGAACCCGATGGGCTGAATGGAGCAACCGGCATGGAGCCCTTCCCCTCCATGGATGCCACAGAGCCATCGGGGAGCAACCCCAGGTCGATGATGGTCATCAGTTACGTAGGTGGGCCGAACACTGCTTGTCGTGGCAGCTTCCTCGCGCCCGTCTGGGTAGGTGACGTAACCGGGAGAGTTCTCGGCGAGGCGACCGTTGCCTTCGATGTGGTCTCGTCGCCGACCGCGGCCGTGAACGTGCAGATCTTCCCCGACCAGGTCGACTTCAACTGCGACTCGGCGATCCCGGCCGCCTCACTCGTGGTGCCGCTCCCGGCGGGACCAGGCCACGTCGAAGCGACGTTTGAGAACCTCGACTTCGAGGTTGTGGGCAAGGTGATGGTGCAGATCAGCCCGGTTCTCGGGACGCCTTACTACGCGCGGGTGCTCTACGACTCTGCCGATTTCCCGAGCAGCTTCGAGTTCTCCTGCATTCCCCCGAAGGGCCAAACGAGCTGCGACCCCGAAGGCTAGTTAGCAGATTCGCCTAGCTGAGGCGCGCCGCGACCTCGTCCCAGTTCACGACGTTCCACCACGCCTCGATGTAGTCGGGCCTCTTGTTCTGGTACTTCAGGTAGTACGCGTGTTCCCACACGTCGATCCCTAGGATCGGGGTCTGGCCCTCCATCAGCGGTGAGTCCTGGTTCACAGTCGTGACGACCTCGAGCCCGCCTCCGCCTGAGACGAGCCACGCCCACCCACTGCCGAAGTGGTTCGTCGCCGCGGCCGTGAACTTCTCCTGGAACTCCTTGAATGACCCGAAGCTCGAGCTGATCTTGTCGGCCAAGTCGCCGGAGGGCTCCCCTCCACCGTCGCCGCTCATGATGGGCCAGAAGAGCGAGTGGTTGGAGTGGCCCCCTCCGTGGTTACGAATCATCTTTTTCTTGTCGTTGTCCACACCGAGCGAGCCGAAGTTGCGCAGCAGGTCGTCAACGTTCGGGTACTGGTCGGCGAGGTCGGTGCCTTCGATCGCGGCGTTTAGCTTGTCGACGTAGGTCTGGTGGTGCTTCGTGTGATGGATCTCCATCGTCTTCGCGTCGATGTGCGGCTCCAGAGCGGAGTAGTCGTAGGGGAGATCCGGCAACGAGTACTTGCCTGCCATCAAGGTCTCCTTTCGTTTGTTCAGCGGTGAGCCGAGCCTACCGTCGCCGTGTGGCGCTACTCTCGCATCGGGCCTTGCCCGTCCGAGGCGGTAAATGGTAGGGAGGAGCCATGGCAAAAGCGAAGGCCAAGCCCGCGGAGAAGCCGGCCGCCAAAAAGGTCGGCTCCGTAGATCCGGCCGACCTCGCGCAGATACCTTTTCTTAGCAGTGCATCGAGCAGGGCCCTGAAGAAGCTCGCCAACTCAACCAAGTTGGTCGAATACCCGCCGGGGGCTGTGATCTTCGAGCAGAAGAGCCTGCCGACAGAGGTCCTCGTAGTGAAGGAGGGCTCGGTGCGCATCTTCGCTGAGAACCCTGACGGCAGCCAGGAAGAGCTGCGAACGCTGGGGGAGAACCGGATCATCGGAGAGCTCGGCGTCCTGGCCGGGGCCCGGCGCACCGCTAGCGCCGAAGCCGTCGAACCGACGGAGCTGTGGTCGTTCGCGCGCGACGCGTTCGCAGAGATCTACACCACCGAGCCGGGTGTCGCGATCGAGGTCGCTCGCCACATGGCGCCTTATCTATTGGACAACGACCAAGTCGCGACGGACTTATTGGGACTGGACTTGAAGGGGCGCGTCGCGAAGCGTCTTTTGAGCGTCGCCGGCTATCTCAAGGATCAAGACGCCCCGATGGCCGCGCTGCCGCTCAGCACGGAAGAGATCGCGATGATGGCCGGCGGGACGGAGGCCGACGTGACAGCGATCCTCAACGAGTTCGAGCGAGCCGGGTTGATCGAGAGCAACGTTGGGCTGATAACGCTCACGCAGCCCAAGGTTCTGGCGGAACACGCGGGCCTCAGTTAACCCGAGCCTTCAGGTCGCTTGAGCGACGCACAGCGACGCATCCTGCTCCGCACCGTCCTGGCCGTCGCCGCGCTCGGGCATCTGGTCGTTGGCCTGTCGTTTTGGTTCGTCCCGGAGCTCGCGGTCGACGAGATCCTGGCGTGGGGGCAGGCCTCGGGCTGGACATCGGTCCTCGGCGCCTACGACATCGCGGTCGCGTTCGGGCTATGGACGGCCTTTCGTGACCCGGAGCGAAATGTCGGTCTCATCCGTTTCGGCGCGGTGCTGCTCGCGATCCACGCGGCCACGCACGCGTACTACATCGTGTGGGGTGACTCTCCGCCGCGCCTCTGGATAGCCACGGCGTATTTGCTGCTCGGAGCCATTCTGCTCTTATGGCTGGCTCCTAGGGAGGTAGAGGCAAGAGTCCCGGCGTCGCTCGAGAGCTGACCCAGCGAACCTCGTGGCCGACGGGTAGCGTGCCCGACGTGGAATACGTCTACCGACCGGTGATCGGTCTGGCCTTGGTCGTGTTGAAAGCGATGGGCTGGCGGGTGCGCGTCTTCGGCAGTGAGCACGTACCCAAGGCGGGTGCAGCCGTGCTCGCAAGCAATCACATCGGCTATCTCGACTTTGTCTTCATTGGATATGGGGCGCGCGAGCAGGGACGCCTCGTTCGCTTCATGGCAAAGAAAGAGGTTTTCAGACACCCCATTGCCGGGCCGCTGATGCGGGGAATGAAGCACATCCCTGTCGATCGGTACGCGGACGCGCGCCAGGCCATCGACGTCTCCGTCGCGGCGTTGCGGCGCGGTGAGGTGGTGGGAATGTTTCCGGAAGGCACGATCAGTCGATCGTTTGTGCCGCGCGCGGGAAAGACGGGGGCCGCGCGCATGGCCATGGAGGCCGGTGTTCCGCTGATTCCGTGCGCGACATGGGGCACGCAGCGGATCCTCACCAAGGACCGGCCGAAGAACTTCGAGCGCAAAGTTGGCATCGACGTCTACTTCGGCGAGCCCATTTCGTACGCGACCGATGACGACGTAACGGTCGTGACGAAGCAGCTCATGGATGCCATCGGTGTTCTGGTAGAGACCGCGCACAAGAACTATCCACAGCAGCCCGCCTCCGCAGCAGACGGCTGGTGGCTTCCCGCCCATCTCGGGGGCACCGCCCCGACGGTCGAGGAAGCTGATGCGCTCGATCGTCGTGATAAAGCGCGCCGCAAAGCCGAGCGCGCAGCTAAGGACCGCCGCTAGAGCGCGATGGGGTAGCTAGCGACGAGGTACCGGCGCGGTCGCGGTGAAAGTGAACGTGGTTCCGAAGTCGAAGTCGGATTCCACCATCACGAAGACACCTCCCGGTGGGACCAGCTGCGGAGCAGGTTGTGTGTTGACGAGCTGCTCGCAGTCGCGCGACCAGATCGAGATCGAGAAGTCGGGGAGTACGCCGAGGACTCCGGCGCCATTTACGGCGGCGGTCGCCGTCCCGGTCGTGAAGGCATCGGGGAGCTCGATTAGATAACCGCTGACTCCCTGGGAGATCGGCGGCTCGGGACAGGTGAACTGGAACTCGGACCAGCTGATCGTTGTGACTCCCGCCACCAGTGTCTCGCCCTCATGGGTGAACGTCTGGTACTTCGTTTTCTTTGGCCGCGCCGAGGCGGGTATGCCGACAGTGGAGAGGAGCAGTAGCAGGGTGAGGCCCAGCGCCAGCTTCCGCATCACGTCATGTTAGCTATCGGCTGGGTTAGCGGATACCCCTGACAGCGGCCTACTCGGGGACGTGACAGACGGCTTCGAGAAGAAAGCCATGTGGGTCGAGCCAAAAGGCCGCGTAGTAGTTCTCGTGATACTGCGAGTAGATGGCCGGAGGTCTAACGGTCTTACTCCCGAGAGCGACGGCCCGCTCGTGAACGGCATCGACCTCCCGACGCGAGCGGACCTTGAACGCGAAGTGTTGGAGTCCGGTGCGGCGATGTGAGAAGTCACCAGGTTCGTCTGCCACATAGAAGAAAAGGTGTGTCCCGGGCTTGCCCTGGGTGCGCTGATACGAGAATTGCTTGTCGGCTTGGAAGAACGGCTCGTAACCGACGAGCGGCATGATCTCGTCGTAATAGGCCTTGGCCGCGGCAAGATCGGGGACGCCGAGCCCGAGGTGATCGATCAACGAACAGCTAGTACCAGGCGCCTAGGATCGCGCCGACGGCGACGAGCCCGACGGTGTAGTACCCGCCGAAGAGCGCGCTCAGTATCGGTTTCTTCTGCTCGTAGAACCCATTCATGAACGTCGCGGCGGCGACGAAGCCGATGCCGGTGATGAGTCCCGCGACCACTCCCTGCGTGACATCGGGATTGTCCAACGCGGTCATGATGACCGCAAGGGCAAGGGCGCTGAGGAATGAGCAGACCGCGCCGAAGGCAAACCCGGCCCCGGCGCCCGGCCCGCCCATCTCGTCCGGGTTGATTCCCATGGCGCGTATCCACGTGTTCTTGAAGATCGCGCCGTACCAGAGCGCACCCACGATCTGATGAGCAATCGTCCCGACCACGACCGCTGCCCAGTTCACGTCCAGACTCACCGCCACCTCCTTGGGAAGAGCGTCATCGCTATCTTGACGCGGAACCCGGGACCAAGAGCGGATTGATCGCGCCCGCGCATTACCGCCGTTAGCGCCCCGGGCAGTCACGACACCGCGCTTGCGAAGTATTCGCTTAGGCGCTGTTGCTCAGTTTTCGCCACTGTTTGTCTTTCGGTGCAACGCGGAGGCCCATGGCGCGGTTGAAGAGCGCCCCTCGAAGGGACGCTCTTCTCCGCCTTTGTTCTAATTAGGCGCGGACCGCTGCCGACTCCGGCAATCCCGACGGGCGGTCGGCGAACGCTTGCCCAGAGTTGACTTCGAAGCAGGCGTTGGCGCTGGAGTCGCCGAGGGTCGCGTCGACGTACTTCTGGATCGACTCGACGGAAGGGGCCTCCCATAGGCAGACCGCCTCCGAACCGTCGCTGCTGGGATAGAACTGCAAACCACTAGCACCCGCGGGCGCGCCCTCCTGCTTTATGAGCTTTTCACCCCGAGCGAATGCGGTCTCAGGGTTGATGAACCGGTGGTGGACAACTACGTACATCTTCTTCCTCCTTCTCCTGGTTCTCGCGGGGTCGCTTGTCGATCCCCTTAGCCCAGTGCAATGATCAGTTTTCGGCTGCGGCGCAACGAAAGCCATGACTGT
>DATADF010000002.1:0-10004 GCA_036258695.1 Actinomycetota bacterium | reverse complement strand
CGTCACGCTTTCGGGCGGCTTGAGGGCAGAGGTGAGCACCTCCGTACGGCGCTCATCGGCGCGGACGGGGACGACCACGTCGTGTTCCGAGAAATTGCAGGCGAGAGTGATGCTTCCCCGTCGCACCAGCAACCACCGAGCGACTTCGTCGATCTCGGTGCGTACCAAGTCCATACGGCCATCGCAGAGCTCCGGCACCGACTTGCGGAGTGTGATCAGTCGCCGGTACCACTCGAAAAGGTCGGCATGAATCGGATCCTCGAGCTCCGACCAGTTGAGTTTCGACCGCACGAAGGTGGCCTCGTCCTGAGGATCGGGGATTTGTTCCTCGGGCCATCCGAAGGCCGCGAACTCGCGTTTCCGTCCCCGGCTCACCGCCGCTCCCAGTTCCCGATTGTGGTCGGTGAAGTAGTTAAACGGCGACGTCGCGCCCCATTCCTCACCCTGGAAGATCAATGGGATGAACGGGCTCGTCAGAACAAGGGCGGCGGCTACCTTCCCGAGATCGCCGGACACCAGCGCGGTCAATCGCTCGCCCAGCGCCCGGTTGCCGACCTGGTCATGGTTCTGGATGTAGCCGAGGAAGGCGTGCCCGGTCAGCCCCTCGGTGCTGCGGCCATGTCGGCGGCGTCGGTACGCCGAATAGACACCGTCGTACACGAACGCGTGCTGCAGGGCTTTGGCGATCTGACCGATCGCGCCGAAATCGGCGTAGTACCCGGTTCGCTCACCGGTGATAACCGCGTGCAGCGCGTGATGAAAGTCGTCGCTCCATTGGGCATCCAGGCCGTAGCCGCCGCGCGCCCGGGGTAGCACGACGCGGGGGTCGTTGAGGTCGCTCTCTGCGATGACCAGTAGCCGACGATCCAAGATTCTCTCGAGCTCCTCGGCGCGCGCTTTCAACTCCTCCAAGAAGTGAACGGCCGAGGCATCGAAGATCGCGTGGACGGCATCGAGCCGTATGCCGTCGAAGTGGTAATCCCGCATCCACATCAAGGCGTTCTCTATGAAGAAGTCGCGCACCGGTTCGCTGTCGGGCCCGTCGAGGTTCACGGCCGATCCCCATGGCGTCCCATAGCGGTCGGTGAAATAGGGACCGAATTCCGCGAGGTAGTTGCCGTCGGGACCGAGGTGGTTGTAGACGACGTCAATGATGACGGCGAGCCCGCGCGCATGGCAGCGGTCCACGAATCGCTTCAGGTCCCCCGGCTCCCCGTATGAATGATGTGGCGCATAGAGATCGACTCCGTCGTAGCCCCATCCTCGGGAGCCGGGGAACTCCGCTATGGGCATGAGCTCGACCGCGGTGATCCCAAGATCCAGCAAGTGGTCGAGCTTGTCCTCGATTGCAGCGAACGTCCCGAACGGGGTGAATGTCCCGACGTGTAGCTCATACAGGATCAAGTCCTCGCGCGCGATGCCGCGCCAACTCCGATCGGACCACTCGAAAGCGGCGTGGTCGAGCGCACGTGATGCCCCGTGCACTCCATCGGGCTGCCATCGCGAGCGCGGATCGGGGAGAGGACGTCCCGCGTCGAGAGAGAACGCGTAGCTCTCGCCGTGCTCAAGCGGTTCCTCCGCGTGCCACCAGCCGTCCCCGCGCGGGGCGAGCTGTTTGCGCGTTCCATCCGTCAGCGATTCGACTCGTCGGGCCTGTGGCGCCCAGACCTCGGGGGTCGTCACGCCGAGACGCCGGGGTTGAGCTTGTCCTCGGCCTGTGCGCGCACTTGGGGGCGCCAGCGCAATTCAACTCGGAATGCCTCTTCGGGGGCGAGGTCAAGCGGCCACTTCATCCGCAGCGTCGTGCCCTGACGCATCGGCTTCAAACCCTCGAGCGTCGCCGCGATCGTCGCAATCGCTTCCGTCTCGAGCTTCATGGGAAGGCTCGACGTAAGAGACAGTCCGACCTCGCCTTCCGGTTGATAGATCGTCCATCCGTAGTCGTCGGACTCGACCGTGTCCTCGGCTGCCTCGCGCCCGAGGTTCAGTGGCAAGACCGAGATCTCGACGCCGTAGCTGCCGGCGTAGCGTTCGGCCGACGTGTTCGTCACGATATGAAGGCTGATGAGCTCGTCGGCGTCCGCACTCAGTTGCTTGACGATGCGCACGGGGTCTTCCTCGCGCGTCAACCGGACAAGAGAATCGGCCTCTACCTCGTACTCGTATGCGTCGACGATCGGACGCTCGTCCAGCCAATCGATCAGGGCGAGTCGCTCCTCTTCGTCGAATTCGAGGGCACTACGATCTAGTGCACCGCGGGCTTGGCTCGCCTGCATCTCTCCGGCCTCGCTCTCGGTCTCCGGGTTCTCGTCCTCGACGTGGTACGCCTCGCGGTGTCGGCTCATCACTGCCAGGAGGTTCGCGCCGACGCCCCAGTCGCCGAGCTCCACCAACGCACCGCCCCGTCGCGGCGAGATGACGGCAGTTCCCCAGGAGGCCCTCATGAGGATCTCCGGCTGCCCGTCCGCGTCCAGATCGGCGACCTCGATCGTGGGTCCCGGACGCGCTCGCTGCGCGCTTGCCTCCGCGCGTAGCAAGTGGTGCCACAGCGCGCTGCGCATAAACGGTAGATAGACGCCGCCGAAGGAACCGTGCCAATAAGAACAGTTGCATTGCGCGCGATACAGCGCACTCTTCGCGAGGTCGTCGCCGATCTCGTCGACCTGCTTGCTCACGTGGAGCATGCGTTTCTGGAGGCGGTTGATCTCCGGATACTTGGCAAGGAAGGCCCTCCACGGCGCACCCTTCAGGAACGGCAGGGTCCCCTTCGGATCGTTCTCGCCGAGTGCGCGTCGCAGCCCTCCGAGACGTAGACGCGCCTCGGTTGGGAGTGCCCAGACCATCAGCTCGTCATAGGCCGAAGAGGGCAGGTAGACACGCCCTACGGGCTCGCGCATCGCCGCTTCCTGCAGATGCATCGTCTCGATCGAGGACGACGCGAGAGCCGTGAAGAAATCCTCGAGCCATCCCTTCTCGTAAACGCGTTCGTAGGTGTCGGGCCACTCCCCGAACTTCTCGCCGTCGTCGCCGTACACAAATACGCGCTCGTGATCGGTGGCGCCGGCCTGGGTTGTCAGGTAGTCGACGACACGCTCGACTCGCTTGTACGGAATCAGGTACCGGAGCTGCCTATCGCCGGCAAAGATCCGGACCGGCCGACCGTCGTATTCCGTGACGAACGCTCCGGTCAGCTGTGCATCTTCGATCCCAACCGCGTGGAACATCGTGTCGTCCAACACCGTGTACTCCACTCCGGCGTCGGCAAGCGTGGCGGCCAGTTCCGGCTCCCAGACGCGCTCCGTGAGCCACAACCCTTTGGGTTCAAAGCGGTATCGGCCGCGCAGATGATCCGTCAGCATCCGGATCTGGCCGACCTGATCTCGCCGAGGCAACGCCGCAAGGATCGGCTCGTAAAAGCCCCCGGTCAGCAGCTCGACGCGATCGCCGGCGACCAGTTCGCCAAGCATCTCGGTCACGTCGGCGGCATTCGACTCGAGCCATTCCAGCAGACAGCCGGAGTAATGAAGAGTGAGCTTCACGCCCGGGTGCCGGCGAACCACTTCCAGGAAGGGTCGGTAGCAGCGATCGGTCGCATTCGCAACGACGGAATCGAGATTTCCGACGGGCTGGTGGAAGTGCACGACCAGCGCGAGCTTTGGCATGTTTGCGGAACGAGTCAGGAGCCCGTCCTCACCAGTAGCGCGACCGGAAACTCACCCAACAGCGATCCGAGCGCGACATCCTCGCTCCACAGTCGACCTCCGAATACCTCACGCCATGCTCCGGGCGGAAGCCGGATGGAGGTGTCGTCCCACACGCCGCCCGACCGAAGGTGCCAACGTGGCGCGATCGTGATCACGCGGCCCCCGCGTTCGAAGCCGATCATTCGGTCGGCGTGAGGTCCGGTGGCGACGACGGGCTCGTATGTGGCCCCCGGCGCGAACGCCCCCGGATGATCGCGCCGCACTGCGAGAGCCCGGTGCGTCACGAGCAGTTTCGGCAGACCCTCGTCGGAGCGCGACCACACGATCGGTAGAGGAAGAGAGGCGATCTCTGCGAGCAGCCGCCGCCGCCTGTCGAAGTCCACCGGACGGCGGTTATCCGGATCGACGAGATTGAGGTTCCAAAGCTCGCTGCCCTGGTAGATGTCGGGCATGCCCGGGGCCGTCAGTCGAAGAAGGCATTGGGTCAGGGCATTGACCCGACCTGCTTCTTGGAGCGCCGCCACGAACGACTCCACATCGTTTAAGAAATCGGAATCGGCCAGGACATCGGTTACGAACTGCTCCACGGCGGCTTCGTAGTACGAATCCGGCCGCGTCCAGGAGGTCCTGCCCTTGGCCTCCCTAATTGCCTTCCTCATGTACTCGAGCACGCGGTCCTCACTTAGGGGCCACGCCCCAACGAGCGTTTGATAGAAGTGGTATTCGGTGTTCCGGTCTGGCAGCTCACCGTGGCGGTGCTGTTCGTTGTGAGTGGCCCACAGGCGAACGGTTTCCTCCCACTGGTCCGGGATCTCCGACAAAACGGCCAGTCGGGCGCGCACGTCTTCGCCACGTTTTGAATCGTGCGTTGAGGTTGCCACCATGCCCACCGGCCATGAGGCGTTCCGCGCGCGGTTCCACGCATGGAAATCCTCCAGGCCCAGCGTCCAGCGACTGGGATCGGAACCAACCTCGTTCAAGGCGATAAGCCGGTTGTAGTTGTAGAGAGCCGTGTCCTCGAACCCTTTGGCCATCGCCGGCCCGGTCGTTTGTTGGAAACGGGCTACGAGCTCCGCTTCGGTTGCTCCCCGCCACCGAAGCGTCAGCACGTCGCGCAAGAAGTAAAGCAACTCGAGGTCGAGGTCGGGCCGCCTCTCCGCAACGCGTTGGAGTGTCGTTTCAATGACCTCGACATCCCGCACCGAGATCGCGCCCGCAGACGGATCTGCATACGTGCGATAGACGGGAAAGGCCGCAATGGTCTCGAGCAGCGTTTCGCTCAGCTCCCAACGCGTGTAGTCGCGGAAGTCGAGATGTGCTTCGCAAACGTCGACGAAGAGCTCGGTGAGTCGCTTCAGATCGCTGGCGAAGATCTCCCGCATCACCAGGAGCTTGGCCGCACGCACCAGTTCGTCGAATTCAATCGGGTGACCGATGAACCTGGCATAGGTCTCGGTCAGCGGGACCTCTCCGTCGGGGTGCAGCAGCAAGCGCAACACGCCGGCCCCGAAGTCGTAGCCCGTCGTTCCATCGACGGGCCAGTCGGGGAGAGCCTCGTTCTCGCCGAGAATCTTCTCGACGATGAGATAGCCGTCCCGAATGATGGACCGCAGCCGCTTTAGATACCGGGTGGGATCGCGCAAACCATCGACGTGGTCTACGCGAAGGCCTGCGAGGATGCCGGAATAGACCAGCTCTCGGGGAAGAGCATGAACCTGGTCGAAGACGTCGGGGTCCTCGACTCGTAGCCCGATAAGCGTCTTGATGTCGAAGAATCGCCGGTAGTTGAGCTCGCGGTCGCCGATTCGCCAGAAGGCCAGGCGGTAATGCTGTCGTTCCAACAATTGGTGCACCGCATTTGGATCCTGGTTGGTCCGCTCAATGGATCCCCGTCCGAAGTCACGCGTCGATTCCTCGTTGAGCGGGAACAGATGCTCGTGATAACGGACGATGTACTCGTTTCCTTCGCGGGCGATCTCGAGTTCGCCCTTCTCCAGAGTCCGCCCGTAGTGATCGCCCAGAACCGGCAACAAGATCTTGCGTTTGAGTGGGCGATCGGGTGGATCCCAGTCGATGTCGAAATAGTGCGCGTACCGGCTGTCGCGTCCGTGCTTCAGTACATCCCACCACCAGGGGTTCGATCGTCCGGAGATCGACATGTGGTTCGGAACGATGTCCGCGATGTGCTCGAGACCGTTGCGGCCGAGCGAGGTAATCAAGACACGAAATCCCGGTTCTCCTCCGAGATCCTCATTCAGTCTGGTGTGATCCGACACGTCGTACCCGTGGCTGCTGTTGGGCGCAGCCTGAAGGTAAGGGGAGCAATAAACGTGGCTGACCCCGAGAGCCGCCAGGTAATCGCCGATCGCGGCAAGATCCTGGAATTTGAAATCGCGGTTCAGCTGAACCCGGTAAGTGGCCCGGGGGATGTCACGCCGCACGCCGCAGCACCATCATCGAGAGCTCGGTGACCTCCACTTCCTCGCCCGCTTTATAGACGACCGCGCCCTCGTCGCGCAGCGGGTCTGCAGTATCGATCACATTGGCCCACTCCATCCCCCAGGCCCCCTGCGGAAGCGTGAACGTGATGGGCTCGATGTGCGCGTTAAACAGCAGGAGGAAGCTGTCGTCTTCGACGCGGGGGCCTTTGGGATCGGGGATCGGGATCTCGGCCCCGTTTAGAAACACGCCCAGCGATTTCACGAATCCGTCCCGCCACTGTTCCTCCGACATCTCGACACCGTCGGGGTTGAACCATGCGATGTCGGTGATCCCCGATCCGTGCAGCTCCCGTCCCTGAAACCAGTTGCGGCGGGCGAAGACCGGATGCCGCCTACGAAGGTCCATCAGCCGGCGGGCGAATCCCAGCAGGGCGAGGTTCTCATCCCGCGTCGACCAGTCGTACCAAGAGATCTCGTTGTCCTGGCAATAGGCGTTGTTGTTGCCGCGCTGGGTGCGGCCGATCTCGTCGCCGCCCAAGATCATGGGCACGCCTTGAGACAGAGCGAGGGTCGCCAGGAAGTTGCGTCGTTGCCGCTCTCGCAGCGTGTTGGTCTGGGGGTCGTCGGTCTCGCCCTCGACCCCGAGGTTCCAGGAGCGGTTGTGGCTCTCGCCGTCCGAGTTGTTCTCGCCGTTCGCTTCGTTGTGCTTGTCGTTGTAGGTGACGAGGTCGTTAAGCGTGAAGCCGTCGTGTGCGGTGACGAAGTTGATGCTGGCGTGCGGTTGACGCCCGTTTGACGCATAGAGGTCCGCGCTTCCCGTGATCCGGAACGCGAGCTCCGCGACCCCCGCCTCCTGCCCTCGCCAGTAGTCCCGAATCGTGTCGCGGTACTTACCGTTCCATTCGGACCACAACGGTGGAAAGTTGCCGACCTGATACCCACCCTCTCCAACATCCCAGGGCTCGGCGATCAATTTGAGCTCCGATAGGACGGGGTCCTGATGGATGATGTCGAAGAAGGCAGAGAGACGGTCCACTTCGTACAGCTCGCGTGCCAGCGCGGCGGCAAGGTCGAAGCGAAAGCCGTCGACGTGCATCTCCGTCGCCCAATACCGCAGGCTGTCCATGATCAGCTTCAGCACCTGCGGATGGCGGACGTTCAACGCGTTTCCGGTGCCGCTGAAATCCATGTAGTGGCGACGAGACTCGTCTACGAGGCGGTAATAGGTGGCGTTATCGATACCTCTAAAGGACAGCGTCGGGCCGAGGTGGTTGCCCTCGCACGTGTGGTTGTAGACCACGTCGAGGATCACTTCGATTCCCGAGTCGTGCAGCGCCTTCACCATCCGCTTGAACTCCGTCACCTGGTCTCCGGCGGCCCCCGATGACGAGTAGCCCGAGTAGGGGGCGAAGTAGCCCAGCGTGTCGTACCCCCAGTAGTTCCGAAGCCCTCGATCGACGAGATGCTTCGGGTGCAAGAAGTGATGAACGGGAAGAAGCTCGACGGCCGTCACGCCCAGAAGCTGAAGGTGTTCGATAGAGGCCGAGTGCGCGAGCCCGGCATAGGTACCGCGTAGCTCAGCCGGGACGGCGGGATTCGTCATCGAGAAACCGCGCACGTGCGTCTCGTAGATCACGGTGCGATGCCACGGTGTCTGCAGCGGCCGGTCACCCTCCCAATAGAAGGAGCCGTCGACGACGATCGATTTCGGCACCAGGGCGGCATTGTCGGCGGAGCTCGATTGGAGATCGTCTGCCTCGGCCCCCAGTTCGTAGGCAAATACGGCGTCGTCCCAACGGACGTCGCCTTCTATGGCCTTCGCGTAGGGGTCGACCAGCAACTTCTTGGGATTGAACCGATCGCCCGAGTTCGGCTCGTACGGGCCATCCACTCGGTATCCGTATCGTTGCCCGGGGCCGACCCCCGGAACGAACGCGTGCCACACGAAGGCCGTGACCTCGCTCAGAGGCAGTCTTGTTTCGGCCCCCGAGTCGTCGAAGAGGCAGAGATCGATGGCGCGCGCGTTTTCCGAGTACAGCGCGAAGTTGGTCCCCTCACCCTCCCACGTGGCACCGAGTGGAAAAGGCCGGCCCGGCCAGCTCTCCATTGTGGGCGAGCTTAGAAGACGCGGTCGGGTAGCGTAACTAAACGATGCCCGAGCAAGTCGACGACGCGATCCTGTTACGGCTGCTCGATCTCCAGAAGGAGGACTCCTCGATTCGGCGATTGGCCGAGCGGCGTGCGTCGCTTCCGGAAGCGCAAGAACTCGTCGAGCTGCGCGACCAGCTCGCGGAGCTCGACTCAGACATCGCGATCGCTCGCAAGCAAAGCGAGGAGATCGCCACCGAGCAGGCACGGATCGAAGGCGAGATCGGCCTGCTGGACACGAAGATCCAGCGCGAGGAACAGCGCATGTACTCCGGGGGAGTCTCTAATCCAAAGGAGCTTTCCGCGCTACAGGCAGAGGTCGAGTCACTGAAGCGGAAAAAGGGCCAGATGGAAGATGGCCTGCTGGAGGTCATGGTTCAAAAGGATGACGCGGCAACCACTCTGACGAGGCTCGAGAGCGAGCAGGCGGAATCCCTCGCGCGGGAGAAGGAACTTGCCGTCGTGGTTGATGGATTGACGGCGGACATCGATGCACAACTCGTCGAGCACACCGCGAGGCGAAGCCAGATTGCACAAGAGATGCCGGCCGACCTGCTGGCGTTGTACGACCAGCTGCGCGAGTCCAAGCACGGCGTCGGCGCCGCCGCGTTGCAGAGCGGCGCGTGCCAGGGCTGCCACACGCAACTCCCGGCAAAGGAAGTCGAGCGACTGAAGACCGAACGAGGGCTGCAGCGCTGCGACAACTGCCGCCGCATCCTCGTCGTTCTCTAGCGTGGGGCACCGATGAGGGCCTCCCTCTACTGCGACGGGGGCGCCCGCGGCAATCCCGGGCCGGCCGGAATCGGGGTGGTCCTGCTGTCCGAAGACGGCAACCTGCTGGCGCAACTCGCTCGCAGCATCGGCCATGCCACGAACAACGTCGCCGAATACACCGCGTTGATCGCGGGACTCGAGCTCGCCCAGGCGCGTGGTGTTACCGACCTCGACGTGTTTCTCGACTCCGAGCTGGTCGTGTCGCAGTTGAAGGGGGAATGGAAGATCAAGAAGGATCAACTCCGCAGCCTGGCGGCGCGGGCGGAGCTGTTACTGAACAGATTCGAAAACTTCTCGATCAGCCACGTCCCGCGAGCTCAGAATGCAGACGCCGACAAACTCGCGAACCAAGCGATGGACGCCGCTGCCGAGGGTATCGAGCTGAGCACGGAGTCCGTCCAACAGAACCTCTTCGAGAACTAGCTGCCTGTGGTTCTCTGGCACGCGGGTGTGGGCGCGCTCATCACCTATCTCAGCCTGGGTCGCCGCCGCATCGACTATCGCTTCGTCTTACTCGGCGCCGTCGCCCCCGACGCAATCGACGGCCTAGTCGCCTTGTGGCTTTCGCTGCCTGCGTTGCGCGGCCCCGCCCACACCTTGCTTGCAGTGGTCGCCGCGACTATTGCGATCGTCGTGTTCCTCCGGGGTGAACGGCGCCTTGCGGTGTTCGGTCTCGCCGTGGGGTGGCTGACGCATCTGGTGGCCGACGGCATGTGGGCCGCGCAGAAGACGCTCTACTGGCCTGCCTTCGGGAAGGCCTTCGACACGGTGCCCGTGGAGCCTTACGCGCTCGATCTGTTCGCGCGCCCTTGGGCTCATCTTTCGACGTGGGGCGCGGAAATTGTCGGTGCCGCCATCCTGCTGTGGTTCTGGGTCGCCTTCCGGCTCGGCCATGAGAACCGCTTGCGCGTCTGGCTTACCGACGGCTATCTGAGAC
>DATADF010000001.1:0-15639 GCA_036258695.1 Actinomycetota bacterium | reverse complement strand
TCTTCGGGACAGTCCGCGCGAATTTCGTCGAGGGAAGCTCTTTTTCACCCGCCTCCACAGTGACCCTGGAAGTGTTTGACGCGCCTGACGGGACGCTGTTGTTCTCGGACGCGGCCGTTCCGACCAATGCGTCCGGCTCATTCTTCAGGAACTTGCCGATTGAGCTGGCTCCGGGGATGCATGTACGTGTCACCGACAATGGAACTTCGGAAGTGAAGACCCTCACCCTCGCCACCCTGACCGTGGACTCGTTGCAGCACTTCACCGACACCGTTTTCGGAACGGCTCCACCGAACGCCCCGGTGTCCGTCGAAGTCTTGGGTCCGGGATGTTCCACCACCACGACGACGACCGCGGGAGGAGACGGACGATGGTCCGCCGATTTCACCGGGCTCTGCGATCTAACTCGCAATCACTTGCCCTCCGCGGCAACCCCTGATTCTGACGGCGACGAGACGGGCGCTTTTCTGATCCCTCGCAGGCTTCGGGTGTCGCTTGTGGGCGACCTCATCATCGGCGACGGATTTACTCCGAACAACACCGTCAGCCTCGAGGTTTTGGACGCCCCCGAGGGAGCTTCGCTCTTCTCGAACGCCGCCGTCCCTACAGATGGATCAGGCCTCTTTAGTCTGATTCCTCCGGTCGACCTTGTGGGCGGAATGCATCTCGTCGTGACGGACAACGCGACGGGTTTCAAGCGCGAGCTAACGCTGCCGGGCGTGACTTTTGACCTCTTGGATATCGCCACCGACATTGCCTTTGGCTCTGCTCCCCCGGGAACTCAGCTCTCCGTATTCGTGAACGGCACCAACTGTGACGGAGTTGCAGAAACGACCTCGGACGCGGCAGGTATCTGGTCGGTCGACTTCACGTCTCAGTGCGATGTCAACGCGCTCCACACGGGCGTGGCGATTGCTCTGGACGACGACGCCGACGAGACCTTGGCGCACTTCACCCCTCGTGTGATCGACGCGCGCCTTACTCCGAACGCCGTCCAGGGAACCGGTTTCACGCCGAGTGACGACGTGGCGGTTCAGATCTTCGACGCGCCGGGAGGAAACCTATTGGCCGAGGATCTCGCCGTGGCGACCGACGCAAGCGGGGGCTTCTTTTTCAACCCCGGAATCGACCTCGTCCCGGGCCAGCACATAGTTGTCACGGACAACACTTCTGGCGACGTAAAAGAGCTCACAACGGCCAATCTGACGATGACACTCGATCCCGTGACCGACGTCGCCTCGGGAACGGCCGAACCGGGAGGTTTGGTGTCGGTTCTCGTTTTCGGCGGAGGTTGCTTCTTCGCATCTGCCGAGACGACGGCCGATGCGGCGGGAGTCTGGTCGATCGACTTCACTTCACAGTGCGACGTAACTGCGGACACCGACGGGTTCGCCAGCACACCGGATGCCGACAGGGACTTAACGGGAGTCAACTTCAGCTAGAAGGTGGTTCGGGCCCCGGCCCCGGTTACCTGGGAGTCCGCCTGCGATCTAGACGATCGGTGTGGCCTCCTGCGGGTGCCCGGGCCGTGGAAACGGGTCGTCGATCTCTAACAACAGCTCCCACACAGCTCGCGGTCGTTGATATTGCTGGGCCCGAAAACGCGTGATGTCGTCGTAGCGCCAGCCCTCAGGAGTATCGAACCAGTACGCGCTGCGCTCCTCCTCATATGTGACTCGGTAGATCCCGCGAGCGATCGAGAGCGCGGCCCGTTTTAGCCAATCGCGGCCGGTTCGTTCCCCCGCCCGGTACATCAGTGCCGCCGTGAAGTAGCTCGTCCCCGTCCAGATCTCCTGCCCTTGCTTTACATCGGGTGGTGCGCCGTTGGGACCTACGACATTGACCGCGCCGATGTTGCCCCCGCCGAACGGCAAGACCGAGCGGCGATAGACCTGTGCCAAGTGGCGAGCCATGCGCTCGGGCCGCAGCACGGGCCGGAGCCCGGTTACCTCTGCATAGCGCTGACCATTCAGTGCATCGGTCATCAGTCCGAGCCGGCCTGCAGCCGTGCTGTCGAACGCATAGTGCCCCCGTGCGCGAACCCATAAAGACTCCTCCGCGCGCCGACGGGCCCGCGCGGCTCGACGTTGATAGCCGGCGACGTCTTCGGGCCGTGCCTCACGTGCCATGTCGGCCATGGCTTCGAGGGCACCGATGTAGAGGCCCGCGACGAGGGTTGATTCGGCGCGCATGTCGATCCCGTCGTATGTGGTTTCACTTCCGTCCGTCTCTGGAAGCCCGTCGTTGTCGGCGTCTGCGGTCGCAAGGTGAGCCATGGTTCTCTTGGCCGCCGAATAGACGCGCCGGAGGAAGCGATCGTCGCCGCTGTAGCGCCAGTACGCGTGCGCCTGCTGGACGAAGCGTGACGGCAGGTCCTTCCAGTCGATCTCCGGTGGGTCCTGGTCGGGCTCGGTGCGGTAGTACTGCCCGTAGACGAAATAGGGGTCGTGCGAGGGGGACCCGGCGTCGTGCGGTGTGCGTCCGAGTCTGTCGTCCATGATGAAGTCCGCCCACGCGACGAGAACATCGCGCTCGATATTCGGAAACAGGGTCCTCAGGTGACGTGTCTCGTAATGACGCACATCGAGGCTCTCGGCGACTTGATAGATGTTTGCCTCGTGGGTGAAATACAGGTGACGGTTCGGACCGCGTCCGAATTCCTTCGGTTTCGTGAGGCAGCCGTTCTCCCAAAACACGCCT
The DNA here is from genome assembly GCA_036258695.1 of Actinomycetota bacterium. Taxonomy (GTDB): domain Bacteria; phylum Actinomycetota; class CADDZG01; order CADDZG01; family WHSQ01; genus DATADF01. The sequence continues at coordinate 12,939 of DATADF010000001.1, read as the reverse complement.
CCGAAGACGTTGTAATAGAGCTCGTTGAGGGCGGCTCTCCGAAGCCACAGCGGATATGCGGGGTTACGCGCGATCGGCTCCCACCAGTTGTCGATGGCCTGCTCCCATTGGTTCGCCTTGGTCAGGCCCTCGCGCGCGATGTCCCAGCCGCGGTAGCCGCCGGGATACCACTGCGTGTAGCGCTTTGACCAGCGCGTTCCGTTTATCGGATTACGGAATTGCACGACCGGAAAGTCCCACGCCAGTGCGAAGGGGATAACGCGAGTCTCACCGGGCGGCAGCATCACCTTCACGGCCACCGCCCCGGCCTGTCCGGCGCGGCGCTCGTCGAGCGGCGCATCCGGCAGTTGGCCGTCGTCGCCGAAAGCGGTGATCACATCGGTCCCAGTTCCGTCCGCCGCCCAGTCCTGCGTGTAGGAGGCAACTCCGTCGACGGGCGGGTTTGTTGCAATGACCCATTCGGTGCGTTGGGTCTCGGCAACGTTTTCGGGATGTTGCGCCTGAAGACGTATTCCAGTGGTGGCTCCGTCCTGCGTGACCGTCGAACGCAGCCCGCGGCGGGGATAGCTGTAGTCCGAGGTGTCCTCGCGGTATATCGCGTTGGGCCACGTGAACATCACAGCCGCGTCGAGTGGCCATTCGGTCGGATTGGTGATTTGAAACTGAAACAGACCCACTGGAAGAGACGAGGCGCGGTAGTTGCGTGCGATGAATGGTGAAAACTGCTTCAGCTTCATCTGAACGGGGAGTCCGTCATAGCTGAACCACGCCTTCGGAAACAACGCGCTGTAGCTGCCTTGACCCACCGGAAGTCGTGGCCATGCGGGCAGGACGTCCTCCGTTGCGAGGGTCGTGACCGACGGCGGTCCCTCGCCCTTCACGTAAAGGTGAAAAGGGGCCTGGGAGAGGAAGCGCTCCTCGTGGCCGCGATTTGCCTCCAGGCGCCAGTCGCCTCCCCGGGAGTTGTCGCCGCCGATATCGAACTCCCACGGCCCGAAGCTGCCGGCCAGGTTGTACATGAACGATCCCGTGCCAATTCCCCCTACCGGGATTCCACGCTTCGTTCTGCTCTGCGCCGGCTCCGGCCCATCGGGAAAGGGAGGCTGAACGCCGGTCGCGCCCAGAGGGTGGTCACCGATCGGTCGGCTCCACGCTGCTTTCGGAATGCGCCAGGTGGTGTCTTCGTCCGTCGCCCCATCGAGCACAGCCGTCGGGGGTCCCTCGGCCACGGCTCGACCATCGATACCGAAAGGCGTAAAGACGACCGCCAGGGTTTCCAGGAAGACCAGGGCGGCAGTGGCCCACGTCAGTCCGCTCAGATGCAGCACGACACCCTCACCGGCAGATCACGCAAAAACGGTACTCCGGCTGGTACTCGAGAGCGAGACTGTCTTGGTGGCACCCCGGAGCGCGCGGGTCATAAGATGCGGGACTCACGGGAAGTGGCGCAGCTTGGCAGCGCGCAGCGTTCGGGACGCTGAGGCCGCGGGTTCAAATCCCGCCTTCCCGACTTCGCAAAGCGGTTCCCGATCAGGGCGTCACGCCGCGAGACTCAGCGGCGTCCGGTCGTAAATTGGAACGAGTAGCCGCGGCCGAAGTTGCCGATCGCGTCGGCGACCGCTTGGACCTGAACTGCGTAGACCTTTCGCTTGTCGAGCCGCTCACTGGGATCGAACGCCAAAATGTCGCCCCGCAATTGCGAGACGACGCCGGAGATGCGTCGCCCGCGTGATGTGAACAGAGCGATCGTGTCCGGGGTCACACTCGCCGGCTCTACGCGTTCGTCGTAGTAGACGACGATTCGGAGCCGCCGCTGGACCCCCGTGGCACCGCTATGGGGTCGCGTTGCGATGATCCGCGGGCCGAACGCGTCCACAAGAACAAACGTTCCGCGCGATTCCTGACCTTGGCCCCCGTTAGAGCCCACCGCAGCGATCGCGTATCGGTGACGTTTGCCGTGAACCGCCGTGCGGTCCTCGAAAGTGAATGTGTCTCCCGGCAACTGAGTCAGGATCGAGTACGGCTGCCGACCGATGGCCCGAAAAAGGACGTAAGCCCCCGCCCCGTCGGTTGCCCCCCAACTCAGGCTGACGATCCCTCCGGGTCCAGGGTTGGAGGTGGGCGGATTTGGCTTGGAGGGCCCGGTAAGGACCACGCGCGCCCAGACGAACCGGTGATCCGAATACTTGTACACGCCTTTGTTGCGGGTGCCGGGTTGCGGGCCGGCCCAGCCCGGGTGGTCGGTATGGGCGCCTGCGACGACGGCATCACCGACGAATATGTAGTCGATGCGGGTTCGCGCTCGCCCCGAGAAACCGGTGCAGAGCGTTCGCTCCGACTTCTGTTCGTGGGTCCACTCCTCGCTCATCGTCGTTCGATGCTGGAGGTGCCAGAACTTGATTGCATCGACATACGCGCGACCGTTTGAGGGGGTGACCAGCTCGGACCACCACTGCAGAGGACTAGAGGCCTCTTCCGGATCGCACTCACGCTCGACTTCTACGGACCGCTTGTTGAAGTCGCCCGCAATCAGGACTGGTCCCTGTTCTCGCTCGAGTTGGCCGCGTATCTTTTGGATGTTCCTAAGGTGGCAGTCCCTTTCCCCGGTGAAGGTGTAGTTCTTGGCCAGATGGATTGCCGCCACCGTGAAATCCGTGCCGGTATCTAGCTCCTTGAGCCGGACTTGCTGATACCGGCGTACTCCGGGCTGATCTCGCAAAACTCGCTGGTTCGCACACTCGTCTTCCCAGACTGCATGACTCACGCTTTGGAGCTCGAACGTGTCCGCGATGACGAATGCCTTTGTGTCGGTGGCTCCCACGATGCGGTAGTCGGCTTGGTCGAATCGCTGTCTAAGTTGTCGCTCGAAGATCTCGGCATTTGACGGCGTGATCTCTGAGACCACGATGACGTCGGGAGGCATGGTCGCGCGTTGCGGGCCGCCATCGAATGCGGTGGGCCGGTCCCGCAACGCCTTGGAGAGCTCGAACATCGCCTGGAACCGCTTGATGCCCAGCGTCCTGTGCTGACGCGCATTGATGGTGACGATTGAGATCTGGCCGGGAGGCGTGATCTGAATTGGGGGTGGAGCTGCGGTAACCGCGACAGTATTCGCCGCGAGGGCGAACGCGAATAGAAGTAGAGCAGTGACCCCCTTCCTCATGCCCTAACCCTATGGCAGGCGAGGCACCAGATTCAGCAATGTCGCCTCAGGAAAACAGTTGAACCGGATAGGTGAGTAGGAACTCGTTCCCAGTCCGGGGCTGACGTGGATCCAGCAGGCGCCGACTCGGTTCAGCCCCATCGCGAGACCCGTCGGCAATTTGCAGTTCGTGACGAGGGCGCCGACTCCGGGTATTCGCACCTGGCCCCCGTGGGTGTGACCCGCGACCACGAGGTCGAAGCGGTTCAGTGCCCACTCGGAGACGACATTGGGGGCATGGACCAATCCGATCGCAAGCACAACGTCTTCATCGCGCCGTATGTGTTGGGTTGTGTGTCTTCCGAGATAGGGGTCGTCGACCCCGGCCAGCAAGAGGACACCGCCGTCGGTCTCCAAACGGGCTGCGGCATTAATAAGCGGCTCCCAGCCGTTGGCAACAAGGCCGTCTTCCATCAACTCCGTGTCTGCTGGGGGCGCAGAGATATCCCGGCTCTCTCGGGCGAAGTACTTGGTGTAGGGCTGAAACTTCGCCTGGTAATAGTCATGCGACCCCAGCACGTAGAACCGTCCGAGGCGCGCCTCCAGGCCGCTCAGAGCATCGACCAGCGGCTCGATTCCGGTGTCGTCTTCGATCAGGTCGCCGGTTGCCAACACGAGATCGGGCACGCGACCCAGCCGATCGGGCAGCCCTCGGAGCCAGGAAATGAGTTTTCCTTCCCGGGCCGTCAGATGGGTGTCGGACACATGCAGGATCGAGAGCGACGGCACCGTTGCGTCGACCGGCACGTCATGCTCGACCAGCCGATAAGCGCGTCTTTCCCAGAGCGAATAGGCGCCGACAGCGGCGCCGGCGCCGACCAACGCGAGTCCTTTTCTCATTGCCGTCGAGGATACTTTCGCGGTGAAACTGTCTCTGCGCTGGAAGATCGTCGGCGGCTTTGGACTGCTGCTGCTCCTCATCGTGCTACTCGGTTTCGTAACCGTCTCCCTCTTCTCGTCTCTGCGCAGTGTCCAACGCAAAGTGTTCAACGAGGCCATTCCCGAATTGGTCGCGGTCGACGAGCTGGTCCGCTCCTATACGGCTCAATCGGCAGCGGTGCATCGTCTCCTTATCGGCTCCGGCAGTGCTCCATTGCTCGACCAATATCGACAAGAGGTCGGGATCGCCGAAGTCTGGGAGCAACGCGCCGAGAGGCTGTTCCAAGAAGCGGAGGACCAGCGCCTGCTCGAAGAGCTAACCCGCGCGGGTCGGCGCTTTCAAGAGCTGGTCGATCAAGAGGTGATTCCTCTTGCCGAGACCGGCAAGCGCTCGCAGGCCTTCCGCGTTCTGGGTAGCGAAGGTAGCTCATTGATCTCGGAGATCGAAACGCTGGGTTCGTTGCTGAGGCAGAGCCAAGACCGGGTCGTCGCGCAGAGCGAGAACCAGCTACGGGCTCGATCGAACCAGGCTCTCCTGATTCTCATCGTTGTGATCCTCGCCGCGCTTGCGGCCGGAACGATGCTTGCCATCAAACTGCCGCGCCGACTCGTCGCGGATTTGTCGGCGTTGGTCGACGCCACGCGTGCGATCGAGCGAGGGGATCTCGCCCAGAAGATCGAGATTCAATCCGGAGACGAGATCGAGGAGCTGGGCCGGCGCTTCGAGGACATGCAAGCCGGGCTCAAGCGGCTGCAACAGCTTGCCCTCCAAGATCGCGAGTTGGAGATCGCGGCGAGCGTGCAACGAAACTTGCTGCAACGCTCGATGCCCTCACCGACCGAAGCCACCGTTGTACCGCTGCAGCGGCAGGCAAACCTGGTCGGCGGCGACTGGTACGACGTGCACGCCGCCGGCAAGACGTTGACGGTCGCGGTCGGCGATGCCTCGGGAAAGGGGATCGGGGCCGCCCTCATGGCCGCGATCGCCCTGTCTGTGCTCAGGGCGGAGAGACGCTTGGGCGCGAGTCCGAAGCTGATCATCGAGCGAACAAATGAGGCATTGCGCGAGGCGAGCGATCAGGATTCGTTCACGACGCTTATCTATGCCACTCTGGATTTCGGGAGCGGCGAGGCTCGGTGGCTCAACATGGGTCATCCATCCCCGTTCCTCATGAAAGGCCCGGCCGACGACGGCGCGCGCACCGGCTACTTTCTCGAGGGTCCGCGAAATCGCGTTCTGGGCTGGTTCGATGATCCCGGCCTAGCGGAGACGATCGTGCGGCTCGATCCCGGAGATCGCCTTGTGTTCTTTACGGATGGTTTCATCGAAGCAAAGTCGGTGGAGGGAGAGGTGTTCGGCCAGCACCGCCTGGCGGAGCGGATGCAATCCCTATCGGGGCTGCCGTCGGGCCCCCTTGGTGAGGCCCTGGTCGAGGAAGTCGAGCGGTACGCGGCCGGTAAGCTGGACGACGACCTCACGATGCTGATCGTCGAATTCCAGGGGGCGAACCCCGAGGCACCGTCGGAAGAAGGAGTTGGTGCGTGGCACAGCAGAAAGTAGAGATCGAAATAACGGACGCGAACGACTATCGCGTGTTGCGACCCACGGGCGATCTCGACGTGTACACGGTTGGCTCCTTAAGGGATGCGATCGGCACCTTGATCGAGCAGGAATCCCCGAAGGTCGTGGTCGATCTCGACGGAGTTCCATTCATGGACTCCTCGGGGCTCGGAGCGCTCATGGGTGGTGTGCGGCGGCTGCGGGAGGCCGGGGGCGATCTCGCGATCTGTTGCACGCGCGAGCAACACCTGAAGCTTTTCTCGATCACCGGTTTCGGTGAGGGAGTGTCAATCGCCCCGACGGTGGAAGAAGCCGCCGCCGGTTTTCGTAACTAGCGCGTCAGAGCGCGCAGCACCACCCCTCCACCGGCCCCGATTGCAGCCGCGAGGCCGAGAGACCACAGCACGGTAGAGGTGGACGCCTGTTCAGAGCCAAGGGCCGATTCCGGGGCTGCGTTGGGGTCGACGGGCGGGCACTTCTCGCCCCGTGCTACGGCAAACCGGATCGCGCCTTGCGAGGGGTGGCCGTCGACCCGCGACACGATGGCATATCGAATCGTGTACTCGCCTTTGGCGGTTGCGGCGATCGGGAGAGTGATCCTGGCCCCGTCAACGACGGGTGGACCGGTGCCCACCGACCCCCCGCAGGGATCGGTCACCGTCAACGAGGCCTGCTGTGTGGGGGGCTCGGTAAAGTCGATCCACACCTCGGCCGGGACCTCTGTGAGGCCGGCCCCGTCCCCCGGTGCGGAACGCTTGACATCCCCGTGAGCCCACACCGGGCCCGCCGAGAGAAAAACGAGAAGGAAGCACGCGGCCGCGAGTAGCGGGCGTCTCATGATTCCGAGTCGCCGTCGCGGTTTCGATTCCGTCCGATACCCGCCACGAGAACAACCGCCACGGTGGCCACCAATGCCGAGGTCACTGCAACGAGTACCAGGTCGGCGGAGCTCATCGCTCCCGCGCTAGGCCTGCAGCGTGAGTTCGAGGATGACGCATTCATCGCGCCAGCGGCGTGCAGTTTCTTCGGGGAGGCCCGGAATGTTGAGTCTCTTCTCGGCGATCTTCTCTGCTATCTGGTCCCACTCAGGTCCCGGCTCGAGGACCCGCACGAGAGCCGGTATTTCGGCGACGCGGGCGTTTTTCCCTTTCCATCGCACAATGACGTCGACATTTCGCAGGTCCGTTGCGTCCGGGATCGTCTGCTGGCGCTCTCCTGAAAGCACGTAGATCTTGACCTGGTCCATTACGAACCAGACCGGCATCGTCTGCTCACGGCCGTCGGCCTTCCAGCGCAGCCAGATGATCGTCGACTTCTTCAGTGATTCCTGGACGGCCGCAGCAGTGGTGGAACCCGAGGCCACAGTGGATAAGTACTCGGGCCAGGGGACGTCCGCCGCCGGCTGGTAAACGACATCAGACCATTTGGTACCTGTTGCCGCGAGCACGTACCACGCGGAATTCTCGAAGAAGGCCTGGATTGCCTCCGACGGCGTGGCGAAGTCCTGGTAGTACGCGAGTTGGATCTCGCCGTCGGCGCGCTCGTGAAACGCAAAGAACCAGTTTCGATAACTAGGTGAGAGGTAGCACTCGGCCCAATGGACACGCGGCTCGGCCACCTCGAGGTGCAGGCCCACCGAACGACCGGGAACGTTCGCTTGGAACGGAGTCCAGTACACCTGGACGACTCGTCTCACGTTCTCTTCCATCTCGATTCGTAAGACGGCCTTGTTGCCCGTTGCGTTGCCCGCCGAGATGCCGTGGTTCCCCACCGCCCGGGCGACTTCTTCCAGTATGGGACCGAGGCGATCCGCGACCGCCCTGTCGGCTACCGCCATCGGTTCCGAGGCTCGTGCACTAGAAGAACGGCGATTTCTCGATGGCCGGGCGCATCATGAAGAACGCCGCGGGCACGAAACCGATGACGAACAGAACGAGCTCGGCATAGGCAAACGGCCGCTGCTTCAAGGCGAGCCGCGGCCAGAAGTCGAACAAGATGATTCGCAACCCGTTTAGCGCGTGGAAGAGCACTGCGCCGACCAATAGAACCTCAAATGGCGTGAACCACCACTGCTTGTAAAGGGAGACAGTCTCGTTGTAAAGCTCGGGGCCGAAGCCCACCGCGAAAGTGTCGACTATGTGGCCGAATAGAAAAGCAACCACGCCAACTCCGGTGATCCGGTGGGCCGCCCACGACCACTGGCCGATCCCGCCCTTGTAGGCGGGACCTTGCTTTCTCAGGCGCAGTAGATCGACCACCATGTACATCGCGAAGAGGCCCGCTGCCACGGTAAGGACGAACACCAAGCCTTCGATCAGCTTTGCAGCCAGCATTGTCGACGATCCTAACGTCCGACTCCGGCGGCTTGGCCGTCAAACAATTGGCTTGCAACGGCCGCCAGTCCGGGGAGATCTACGGCTTCGACGGTGAGATAGGGAACTCGAACCCACTTGTGTCTCGGGATCTGTCGCGCAAGCGCTTTCATGTTCTGCTCCTCGCGATCGACGATCTGCATGAACGAGTCGTGATTGGCCAGCAGCTTGGACAGAAGACGAGCATCTTCGTCACCCTCCGCCAGCTTCTTGATCTGGCGAGGTTTGACCACCAGTGGCTCGCCCAGTTTGGGATGGACACGGTTGACGACCAGAGCCCCGAAAGGCAGTCCGGACTCCTCTAAGCGATCCGCAAAGAAACGTGCCTCCTCGACCGACGCCCGCGACGGCGAGGTGACAATGACGAAGGAGGTCACGGGCGACTTCAGCAGCGCCGCGACCTCACGAGCCCTCTGCTTGAAGCCGTCGTACATTCCCTCGAGGTTCGCAAAGAACTCGGCCGTGTCGGCCAACACCTCGGCACCGACTATCCGCTTGACCAGCCGTAAGAAAGTGGTCGCGGCCACGTTTGCGACGCGCATGACGCCCCCGCCCGCCTTCATGTAGGGCAGGAGGAACCAGCGCAGCACTCGGCTTTCGAAGAAATCCGTAAGCCGCCGCGGAGCGTCGAGGAAGTCCAAGGCGTTGCGTGTCGGAGGCGTATCGATAACCAGAAGATCGAACCCTCCTTCGGCGTGCAATTCGTAGAGCTTCTCCATTGCCATGTACTCGTGCGTGCCGGACAGCGTGCCCGAGATATTTCGGTAGAAGCGATTGCCGATGATCCGCTCGGCCTGTTCCCGAGTAGGGGCATAACGCATTACCACGTCGTCGAATGTCGACTTGGTGTCGAGCATCAGAGCGTGAAGCTCACCCGCCGGTTTCAACTTCGCCTGTGTGAACTTGCGCGTCTCGACTCGTCTCGGCTCGTTGTCGAGTTCCTTCAATCCAAGCGACGACGCGAGGCGTCGAGCGGGGTCGATCGTCAGCACGGCGGCCTTGCGACCCTCGATGGCAGCCTGCAACGCGATGGCCGCCGCGGTGGTCGTCTTGCCGACTCCACCCGCCCCCGCACACACGATGATCTCTTTGCTCCGCACGATCTCCGGGATCGGATTCACAGTTTCTCCACTTGCTCTTCGATCGCGTCGGCCAATGCTTCAACGTCGGGCAGCCCGAGCGTCGGGGAGTAGAGAAACGGCAGCTCGACGACCGGCTTCTCGACGCCTTTTCGGAGTCGACTCAGATGTTTCGATTGGATGGCTCGCCGGTCTTGCAGAAAGCGCATGTAGCCGACGAGCGCCGTTACGTCCTCTTCGTCGAAGCCCTCGCTCTCTGCCACCTTGGTCAATCGCGCGAGTCCCGCTTTGGTCGCGGTCTTCTCGAAGCGGTCCTCCTCGTCGGGTGTCAGGACCTCCTCGTAGACGGCGTTGGCAAATATCGGCCCCATGTCGATCTGAACTCGGTCGGCGAGAGCCTCAGACGTCTCCAATGTTTCCGCGACCGGCATCTCCTCGGCCAGCGTGACGAGGTGCACCCGGCACCGCTCGGGGTCGCGCAACATCTGGACCAGCCAGTCCGACTGCCGCCGGATGGGCCCGACGCGAATCGCGTCCGACAGTCCCATGGGGGCCGAGAGAAAGCTCAGCATGTGGCCCGCCGCCGGCGCATCGACGACGATCGTGTCGAACCCCATGGGCTTGCCCGCGCCGCGCTCCTGTTCGAGAAACCAGATCTTGCCGAGTACCAGGATGTCCTTCAGCCCGGGCGCCGCCGCGGCCACGTAGTCGACGAAATTCGTCGTCTTGAAGATGCGCGCCACTCTTTTCATGTGGTACTGGACGTCCAGGTATTCGGCCAGCGCGTCTTCGGGGACGATGTTCAGCCCCCAGATGCTCGGGGTCAGCTTTGCCGGCTCGTAGCCGAGCGGCTCGTCTCTCCCGAGTAATCGACCCAGGCTGCCCTTGCGGTCGACCTCGGCCACGCAGACACGCCGACCGCGACGCGCGGCGACCAGCGCGAGAGCGCCGGCGACGGTGGTTTTTCCCACGCCGCCCTTGCCCGAGACGATAAGGATCCGCGGGGCCAAGAACTCGTCGAGCAGCACCGGGGGTTCATATCACCGCCCCCGGTTCGGGGATTCCCCCGTCTAGGCGGCCGGTTCCTTGTCGGGGTCGAAGACGGACGCATCGTTTCCGAAGGCGGCCTGGAATGGCTTAAGCAACTCGATAGGTATCGGAATCACCAGAGTCGAGTTCTTCTCCGCGGACACTTCCGTGATCGTCTGTAGGTAGCGCAACTGATACGCGATCGGGTGACGTGCGATCACAGCCGCCGCTTGAGCGAGGCGCTCGGACGCCTGGTACTCACCCTCGGCGTTGATGATCTTGGCTCGCCGCTCACGCTCGGCTTCCGCTTGGCGTGCCATGGCGCGCTGCATCTCCTGTGGTAAGTCGACATCTTTGATCTCAACCAGTGCCACCTTCACTCCCCACGGGTCGGTGAGGTCGTCAATGATTCTCTGCAGTTCGACGTTCAAGCGGTCGCGCTCGGTCAGGATCTCGTCGAGATCGACTTTGCAAAGAACCGCGCGCAACGTGGTCTGCGCGATCTGAGAGGTCGCGTAAAGGTAGTTCTGCACTTCCACCACGGCTTTCACCGGCTGGAAGACTTGGAAATAGCACACCGCGTTCACTCGCACGGTCACGTTGTCTTTCGTGATCACGTCTTGCGGGGGCACATCGAGCGTAACGATTTGAAGATTTACTTTCACCATCCGATCGATGATTGGAATGATGAAGAACAAGCCTGGTCCTTTGGCTCCGGCTATCACGCGCCCGAGACGGAAGATCACCCCGCGCTCGTACTCCTGAACGATCCGGATCGATGCCGAAATCAGAATCAAAAGAAACACAGCGATGACCCCGATAACCGCAGGCGTCATTTCATCCCCCCGTTCTCCATATCGGCGGCCAGTCCGCCCCAGCTTTGTTGCCTACTCTCTTCTACGACTCGCCTTCGTGCATGGGCTCCACCAACAACACCAAACCCTCGGTCGCCATCACCTTCACCTTGGCTCCCGCGGCGATCCCGGTCTCCATCGTGCGCGCCCGCCACAAGGTGCCCTTGGTCAGTACCGTCCCCTCCGGAGCGATGTCGGTTTTCGCCTCGGCGACGGTGCCGACGATTCCCTCCTCACCGGTGATAGGTCGTCGGAGTCGCACCCGCAGGGCGGCCGTCATCACGGAGATGAAGAAGACGACGGTCAGCACCACTGCGACGACGATGGCCCATGGATCGAGTGCCACGGCCGGGTCGACGCCCGAGAAGATGATCAGAGAGCCGGCGATCAGGGCTGCGACGCCGCCCGCCGTCCAGATGCCCAGCCCCGCGGCGTGAAGGTCGACGACAAAGAAGACGATCCCGAGCATGACCAGCAACACCCCGGCCCAATTCGTCGGCAGCACGGAAAGGGCGTAGAAGCCGAGCAGCAGCGCGACCGCGCCCAGGATGCCCGCCAGCCCGATCCCCGGGTTGTAGATCTCGAAGATCAGGCCAAACGTCCCCAACATCATCAGTAACAGGGCGATCTCGGGGTTCGTCACCGCATGCAAGAGCTGTTGCAGGAGGTTCATGTTCTGGAAGCGCAGCCGGACGCTGGGGGCCCCGGCGGAGTCGTCCCACGTCTCCAACACGACCGAGTGGTTTTCGGGGACGTCCACCTCCCGGCCGTCGAGGGCCTGAAGCAGATCGGTCGGTGAGGAAGCGATCCCATTCACGACGTCGAGGTCGACGGCGTCCGTCGCCCCTAGGGAGGAGGCCTCCCGGACCGCTCGCACGGCCCATTCCGCATTGCGTCCGCGCGTGGTCGCGAGCTCGCGAATGAAGGCGGCTGCATCGTTCGTGACCTTGCGCTCGAGCGCCTCGGATGACTCGCCTCCAAGGTTCACCGGAGTAGCGGCGCCGATCTCTGTCGCTTCCGCCATGTAGGCGAGGTGCGCCGCGTACGTGATGAACGTCCCGGCGGAAGCGGCGCGTGCACCGCGCGGCGCTATCCAGACCACAACGGGAACGCGGGATTCGAGGATCTCTCCGATGATCTCCCGCATTGAGACATCAAGGCCGCCCGGGGTGTCGAGCTGGATCACCGCCGCATGCACCCCGTCCCGGTTCGCCACTCGGAGACGCCCGATCAAGTAGTCGGCTACGGGCGGGTCGATGACGCCGCGAACTTCGATCATGTCGACCGTCTCGGAGTGGGATTCGGTTTGTGCCAGCGCAGTAGGCAACAAGGCGGTGCCCGCGAGGAAAGCCAAGCAAGCCACACCGCGCCGTAACCGCATGGACGCAATCGTCCCAGATCGTCAGCTGCCGGATGCCGCCATGGCCGTTTGGATCAAAGGAAGAGGAACAGTTTTTGGCGGGCGGGCGGCTGACCAGGCCGAGTAGCCCGGATTACCAAGCGAACCGATTGCTAGGGCGCGACGCCTCCGCCGTTGCCGTTCCCGTTGCCGCCGGAATTGCCTCCGCCGTTTCCGTTCCCATTCCCACCCGCGTTGCCGTTCTCGTCTCCGTTGCCGGGCTGGGTGTCCTCGGCCGGAGGCGGAGGGCTGGCGGTCGGTTCGCTCGGGGGTTCCGATGGTGGCTCGGCTTGCGGAGTGCGGTCGGATTCACTTCCGGAGTCGCCACCGCTGGTGCCGTCCTTGCTCGTGCCACCTTTGCTCGGGTTGTTCGTGTTGGTGGTGTGGGGGCCCGCGGCGTTGCCTTCGCGCCGGTTCGGGTTCGGGGTACCGAGGTCGTTCGCACCGGAAGCTTGTCTCGCGAGGGCCTCCTCGCACGCGGCCTCGGCAGATTCGGCGGTCGCTTCCTTGTCCCTGGCGATGGAGCGAACTAGTCGTGCGTGGGCGCGCCCCTCAACCGCGCAC